>JBCCTP010000469.1:0-3693 GCA_039198505.1 Actinomycetota bacterium
CGCGCCTTCGAGTACTTCAGCATGTTCGCGACCGACTCGTTGACGATGTAGTACGCCGTCTCGGCGACGTGGTCGGGCAGGTCGTGATCGGTCGACACGTCGACCGAGATCGGAATCGGTGCGTCGGCCACCACGGCCGACAGCGCCGCATCGAGACCACGGTCCCCGAGCACCGCCGGGTGCAGACCACGTCCGATGAGTCGGAGTTCGCCGATCGACGAGCGCACCTTCGTCTTCGCGTCACTGAGGAGCTCCTTCGCTCCCTCCGGGTCGTCGGCCATCTTCGCCTCGGCCCGACCGATGTCGATGCCGAGCGCCACGAGCTGCTGCTGGACGCCGTCGTGAAGGTTCCGCTCGATGCGCCGCCGTTCACCGGCGACCGCATCGAGGATCTGCTCCCGTTGCGTCGACAGCTCCTCGACCCGCTCCTCGAGTTCGGCCTCGCGGGTCGCGCCGAGGAAGAACCCCGTGTACTCACGCACGCCCCGACCGACGAGCTGGATCCAGCGAGCGGCGAGGGGGACGAGCAGGACACCGAGGAGGAACGAGCCGAACGAGAAACCGCCCCCGACGTTCACGTCTGTCGAATCGCCCACGTCGACGCCGATCGACGTGTCGGCACCGAACAGGTCGATGACGAGTCCGAATCCGATCATGCCGACACCGAAGGCGACCGGGCCGGCGACCACGCCGATGAGCAGGTACGCCACCTGCAGCCACCGACCCGGGTCGGTGAGCCGGGCCGAGATCGCCGACCACGGCCCGCCGGAGCCCGTGGCGAGTCGACGCGGTTCGATGGGATCGGCGAACCATCCGACCCGCCCCCGCTCGGCGGCCGCCAGCCCGTTGACCGCGGCGAACGCCGCCGGCACGAGGAGAAGGCCGATCGCCACGATGGCGAGCGACCCGACGACGGCGACCAGCACGATCGTGAGTGCGAAGAACACCACCCCCGACAGCACCCCGACGAAGAGTCCGGCGAGTGTCGCCCACGTCCGGGCGTCGGCGAGCGGTCGGTACCACCACTCGAGCGCCTCTCGGGGCGATCCGAACGGCAGATCGAACCCTCCCCACGTTGCGCGACCGGTCTCGGCGCCGGTGCCGCTCGACGAGCGGTCGGTCGGGCCCCGGTCGGTCACCCCGCCAGTCTCGCGCCCACGGGACTCGAGACGGGCGGGATCGGGCCGAGGAAGCGCCGACTCGGCCGTCATGCCGGCCACCTCGCTCCGACGCACCCCGTCGCCGAGTCACCCGTCCTGTGGTCGCTCGACAATCTCCCATCCGTGAGCTCACCGCGCCGATTCCGACGCGGAGGGCTCACAGATGCGGAATTCGGTGCCCGTCGAGCCGCGTCGAGTGTCCGACCGTTCATGCCGCTGCCCGGAGCGTCTCGGCGACGGGACGCCGGGTCACCCGCCGCACGGTCGTGACTCCCAGGAGCACCGTGCCGGTGAGGACGACCGCGATCACCACGGGGAGCGCACCCGAGGCGAACGTGAACCCGATCTCGACGGCGTTCGACGTCTCGAACGACTGCGTGATCGCCCGGGCACCGAGGTATCCCCCGACGACGCCGATGCCGATCCCGAGCACCGCCATGCCGAGCAGCTCGACCCAGACCATGCGAAGGACGTGCCGGCGGCGACCGCCGATCGCCTGCAGCGCCGCCAGCTCCCGACGACGTTCGTAGACGTTGACGACCAGTCCCGACGCCACGGCCAACCCGGCCACCGACACGACGACCACGCCGATCGCGCCGAAGATCGTCAGGATCGCCTGTCGACCGCTGTCGTCCTCGTCGAGGTCGTCGTACAGGTCGACGCCGGTCTGACCGGCGAGCTGGGTCGCCGGCTGCTGATCGAGCGACCACAGCCGGTTCGCCGCACCGGGCACGCCGAGATCGGTGGCCAGCTCCGACCGGTCGAGGTACACCTCGCGACCACGGTTGCCGTGGAGCCCGACGACCTCGTACTCGACGTCACCCGACCACAGCTCGACCTCGATCACGTCTCCGACCTCGACGTCGGTCCGCTCGGCGAAGCCCCGGGACACAACGGCCTCACTCCGACCGGAGGCCGACGAATCGGCACCGGGTGTGAACCACCGTCCGGCGTCGACCGAACGATCGACCATCGCCGTCTCGGGGGCGAACCCGTACACGTCGATCTGCCAGTCGGCGGTCTCACCCTCGACCGTGATGCCGGTCTCCGAGAGGGCGTCGCCATCGGCCGCGTCGGCGGCGATGTCGAGACCCGGCCCGACGATGTAGGTCTGCGACTCCCAGCGCCACGGCTCGAGTTCGGCTGCGTTGAAGTCGTTGATGGTGGTCGCCATCGACGCCACGATGAGCAGCGCCGACACCGCCGCGCCGATCTGTGCAGCGATGGCGAACGACCGTCCGCGCCGCTGCACGCCGTTGCGCACGGCGACCCGGTCGAGCAACGCGCCGCCCCGGAAGCGGGCGACCACCCGCTCCGACCACCGCTGGCCGAACGGCACACCGTCGCGGTCGCGCAGGGCCGCCGCGAGCGGCAGGCCGACGACGCGACGAGCCGCGCGGGCCGACACGATGCGGGCGCCGATCATCACGAACGCCGCGCTCGCAGCGAGGACCGGGATCGACACCGCGAGACCCGGCGTCAGCCCGACGAACTCCTCGAGGACCATGCGGGCGATCACGTTCGAGATCGCGATTCCCAACGGCAGACCGATCACCACGCCCGCCGCGGCGATCGACAGAGCGATCCGCCGCAACCGTCGACGCAGTGCCCGAGGCGTGCCGCCGAGCGCTCGCATCACGGCCACCTCACGGGTGCGTTCGGTGACGAGCGTGTTGGTCGTCGACGCCAGCAGCACGAGACCGACGACGCCGGCGACGATGCCGAGGAAGCCGATCAGCATGCTGACTTGATCGATGTCCTGCTCGATGGGATGCGTGCCGTCCTCGATCGTGAACGGCAGCTCGGCCAGGGCCACACCGTCGGCTGCGAGCGAGTCGCGCAGCGCTGCGGCGACCTCGCCGAGCTCACCCTCGCTCATCCCCGACTCCGCGCGGACGACCACCCGGTTGGCTCCCTCGATCCCCGACACGGACCGTGCGGTCTCGAGGTTGGTGAAGGCGAGTCCGTCGCCCTCCCAGAAGGAGGTGCCGCCGATCCCGACGACCGTGAGGTCCACCGACACGCCCGACCCGTCGCGAACGACAAACTCGGTGCCGATCGGCGCGACGTCACCGTCGACGACGATCTCACCGACAGCCGTCGGGAGTCGGCCGGCATCGACGTTCACGATGTCCATCTGCTGATCGTCGACGTCGACGCCCAACAGCGTCATGTCGTCACCGGTGCTCTGTATGACCGGCCACGTGAGGACCTGCGACTCCGCACGCTCGACACCCTCGACGGACGCGAGTGCCGCGACGTCGAGGTCTCCGGTGTCCTCGGTGATGAGGAACACGTTGCCGATGCCATCTCGCTCGGCGGCGTCGCGGAGCGAGCTGGTGGACACGGCGGGGATGGCGAACACGCCCATCGCTCCGACAGCCAGGGCGAGCGCGAGGACGCTCGTGATGATGCGGGCCGGTGCCCGACGGAAGGTGCGCCACGCCTGGATCACGACACGACCTCCATCGGCGACGCCGCGAACCCTGCGGATGTGGTCGGGTCGTCGTGTGAGGGCGCGGTGACGTCGATC
>JBCCTP010000470.1:0-3692 GCA_039198505.1 Actinomycetota bacterium
GCAGTACGTCGAGCCGATCCGCCACCGGTCACTGTGGTGGGCCACGACGGCGGCGCAGTTGATGACGATCGTCGTCGCCATCACCGGAGCGATCGTGGTGAACACCGACGGCGTCGAACTCGAGGCGTTCCACGCCCTCTATGGCTTCTCCACGATCTTCGCAGTGGCGATCCTGTACAGCTACCGCAACAGCCCGTTCATCGCCGACAAGCTCCACCTGCTGTACGGCTGCGGTGGCCTCTTCATCGCCGGCCTCGGCATCCGCGCCCTCTTCCTCGACGTCCCGGCAACAGCGGTCTGACGACACTGTGGGTCAGGCACACAGTGTCGCCCGACGCGATCCCATCGGCGGTCCGAGATGATTCGTCGCCAACGAGTCACCCGGACGGGAGGGACGGTTCGAATTCGCTCGTCGTGGCGATGGCTGCTGCTCGACGCCACGCTCTGGGTTGCAGTTGCGACGCTGTTCGCGATCGGATTCGCGGTCGCCGTCGTCTCGGCACTTGGTGCGCCTGCGGGCGTCGTTCTCGCCGTCTGGGGTGGGGTGACGGTGGTACTCGTCCTCCGGGCGCTGAGAGCCGGCCTCGACCTGTCACCCGACGGGGTCGTCGTGCGCAACGTGTTGCGAAGTCATGTGATCCCGTGGGATGAGATCAGCAGGATCGAGACCTGCTCCTTCGCGGCGCAGATGGAGCGATTCGTCGGTCTCGCCGTGCGACGCGGCTCGGGTCGGCTGGTCAGGGCTCGCGGACTCGGCTCGTTGTCGGGTCCGTACGTCCACGAGATCCTCGCGCTCGTTCGCCGAACGGCCGAACGCCACGGTGTCCCTCTCGTCAACGGCTGACGGGCCGTTCTCTGCCGTCGGGCGACAGTGTGTGCCTGACCCAAAGTGTCGCTATCGGATGCCGCGGGGGAGGGCGTGGGGGTCCCAGTCGAGCTCGCTGACGGCGAGGTCGCACGCGAACCGGTCGGTCATGCCGCCGACCCAGGCGACCGCGATGCGCAGCGCCTCGGCGGATCCGGCGTCGACCTGCGCCGGCTCGATGTCGACACCCCGGCCGGACAGGGCCGCCGACGCGGTCGCGACCGGGATGAGGTGGGGCAGGTCGGAGTAGTGCTCGACCAGCGCACGGAGGAGCGAGACGACCGACTCGGCCTGGCGCTTCGACGCCGGTCGCAGGTACACGTGCTCGTAGTTGAAGTGGCGGAACTCGGCGAGTGCCTCGGCGGTGTCGGCGTCCATCCCGATGCGTCCGGAGGCGGCCGAAGCACGGACCACCGCCCGGATGAAGGTCCCGAGCTGCGACGACCGATCGGTTCCGCACCGCTCGGCCACCACCGCCGGCAGCATCTCCGGCGTGACGATCCCGGCGTGCACGGCATCCTCGAAGTCGTGGCACACGTACGCGATCCGATCGGACCACGACACGACCTCACCTTCGGGGGTCTGCGGTGCGGGAAGGCTCCAGGAGTGGTTGCGGATCCCGTCGAGCGTCTCGGAGCACAGGTTGAGCGGCTGCAACGTGACGTCGGCACCCCAGGGCGCGTGGTCGAACCCCTCCTCGAGGAACGGTGAGAGCGCGTCCTCGCTGGCGTGTCCGCCCGGCCCGTGGCCGCAGTCGTGTCCGACCGCCATCGCCTCCGCGAGCGGCACGTTGAGCGCAAGTGCCTGGGCGATCGACCGGGCGACCTGAGCCACCTCGATGGCGTGGGTCATCCGCGTGCGCTGGTGGTCACCGGGGAACACGAACACCTGGGTCTTCCCGGCGAGACGACGGAACGACGAGTCGTGGAGGATCCGGTCGCGATCTCGCTCGAAGCACGTGCGGAACGGATCGGGCTCCTCGGCGACGGCTCGGTTCCCGGCTCCGACGGCCCGAGTCGCTCCGGCCGCGAGCGTCAGCTCGTCAACTTCCTCTCGTGCCTCGCGGGTGACCAGGTGACCGTCGCCTGCCCCGGCGTGGCTGTCGGCGTGGGCGAACACGACGCCGGCGGCATCCTCGTGACCTCGCATCGTCGACGCCCATCTCTCGGCGCGCTCCTCGGCGGAGTCGGCGAAGGGCAGACCGGCACCGAGATCGGCGGCGTCGTCGGCGATCTCGGCCATCGTCGACGAAGCTATCCGCGAGGAGAACCGGCCACTTCGACCCCGTCGGTCGGCCGTATCCTCGGCGATCGTGTCCGGTTTCGTCGACGAGTGCCAGCTCAACCTGAAGGCCGGTGACGGTGGCGCGGGCTGCGTGAGTTTCCGGCGCGAGGGGCCCGAGTCGATGGGTGGTCCGAACGGCGGCGACGGTGGCAATGGTGGCGACATCTGGCTCGTGGCCGACCACAACGTGGCGTCGCTCCTCGCATTCCGTGATCACCCGCACCGCAAGGCCGAACGAGGCGTTCACGGCAAGGGCAAGGACCAACACGGGCGGCGCGGCGAGTCGCTCGAGGTGAAGGTTCCGATCGGGACCGTCGCGAGCGATCTGTACACCGGCGAAACACTCGCCGAGTTGACCGGCCACGGTGATCGATGGAAGGCCGTCGCCGGCGGACGGGGTGGACGCGGCAACGCCAAGTTCCTGTCGAACAAGCGACGTGCACCGAACTTCGCCGAGCAGGGCGAGCACGGTGAGGAGCGCTGGCTCAAGCTCGAGTTGCGGTTGATGGCCGACGTCGCGCTCGTCGGCTTCCCGAACGTGGGCAAGTCGACGCTCATCTCCGTCATCTCGGCGGCGAAGCCGAAGATCGCCGACTACCCCTTCACCACTCTCGAGCCGCATCTCGGTGTCGTGCGCGTCGACGACGACACCGAGTTCGTCGTGGCCGACATCCCCGGGCTCATCGAGGGTGCCAGCGAGGGGCGCGGACTCGGCCACCAGTTCCTTCGCCACGTCGAGCGAGCACTCGTGCTCTGCATCATGGTCGACCTCGCACCGATGGACCAGACCCCACCCGACGAGCAGCTCCGCATCCTGCTCCGCGAACTCGGTGACTACCAGCCCGATCTCCTCGACCGCCCCCGGCTCATCGTGGGGACCAAGGGCGACGTCGTCCAGCAGGAGCACCTCGACGAACTCGGCTGGGACCATCCGGTGATCTCGGCGGTCACGCAGCAGGGTGTGAGCGACCTGGTCGGCCGGATGGCATCGGCGGTTCACGAGGCTCGGGAGACCGTCGAGCAGGACGATGGCGTGATCGTGATCCGGCCCGACATCACCGGCGCGATCGTCGAGAAGCTCGACGACGGTGAGTTCCGACTCGTGGGTCGTGACGTCGAGCGAGTCGTCGCGCTCAACGACGTGACCACGCCCGAGGCGCTCGCCTACATCGACCAGCGGCTTGCGAAGCTCGGCGTGCCGCGCATGCTGAACCGTGCCGGCGTCAAGGAAGGCGACGTCGTGTGGATCGGCGACTTCAGCTTCGACTACGTCCCTGACCTGTGACGGGCGATCGCTGATGCGGGTCCTTTCATGCTGATCGTGGCGAAGATCGGAACGGCGTCGATCACCGACGACCGGGGGGCGATCAACCCGCGTGCCATCGAACGGCTCGTCGACGAGGTCGCCGCGCTCCGCGGTCGCGGTCACACGGTGGTCGTGGTGTCGTCGGGGGCGGTCGCCTCGGGTGTGGCCGCCCTCGGCCTCGACGGCCGTCCGACCGACATGCGCACGCTTCAGGCCGTGTCGGCGGTCGGCCAGAGC
>JBCCTP010000471.1:0-3678 GCA_039198505.1 Actinomycetota bacterium
CGACGGATGGACCAGGTCTCGTTCCCGGGGATGCAGGTGCGGCGCGACATCGGCTGGCGAGCGCCGGGCGCGT
The DNA here is from genome assembly GCA_039198505.1 of Actinomycetota bacterium. Classification (GTDB taxonomy): domain Bacteria; phylum Actinomycetota; class Acidimicrobiia; order Acidimicrobiales; family Ilumatobacteraceae; genus Ilumatobacter_A. The sequence continues at coordinate 74 of JBCCTP010000471.1, forward strand.
CGTTCGAGTCGTACGCCCAGGCCGGTGTCGACATCGACGAGGGCACGCGGGCGGTCGAGCAGATGAAGCAGGCGGTCGAGTCGACGCACGACCTGGCGTCCGGTCGAGCCGTGCTCCAGGGCGTCGGGAGTTTCGGTGGGGTGTTCTCCGGCGCTGCGGTGAAGGAGCTCGACGACCCGGTGCTCGTGGCGTCGACCGACGGGGTCGGCACGAAGGTCGAGCTCGCGGCTCGATTGGGTCGTGTCCGCGGCGTCGGGTCCGACATCGTCAATCACTGCATCGGCGATGTGCTCGTGCAGAACGCGCAACCGCTGTTCTTCCTCGACTACATCGCCGCGAGCGTGCTCGACGCCGACCTCGTCGCCGAGGTGGTGACCGGGATCGCCGATGCCTGTCGGGTCGCCGGATGTGCGGTGCTCGGCGGCGAGACGGCCGAGATGCCGGGCGTGTACCAGCCCGGTGCGTTCGACGTCGCCGGCACGCTCATCGGTGTGGCCGACCGCTCGGCCCTGCTCCCTCGGAACGACGTCGCAGCCGGCGACGTGCTGGTCGGTCTCGCGTCCTCGGGGCCGCACACCAACGGCTACTCGCTGCTCCGCAAGCTGTTCGACTGGATCCCCATGGATGCCACGCCGGCCGGAATGGACCGCCCACTCGGCGACGCGCTGCTGGAACCGCACCGCAACTACCTCGACCCGCTCCGCGCCGCGCTGCAGGGTGGCCGGGTGAAGGCGCTCGCCCAGATCACGGGCGGTGGCCTCCCCGAGAACCTGCCGCGCGTCCTTCCCGACGGCGTGGGAGCCCGGGTGCGGCTTCGCTCCTGGCCGGTGCCGCCGCTGTTCCGACTCGTCGAGGAACTGACCCCTCGCATGTCGACCGACGAGCGGCACCGGACCCTCAACATGGGGATCGGGATGGTCGTGGTCTGCGCGGCCGTCGACGTCGACGACGTGCAGGCGTCGATCCCCGAGCCGACGTGGGTCATCGGTGAGCTGGTCGCCGGAGACCGGTCGGTCGAGCTGCTCGAGAGCGGGCTGCCGGCGTGACCTCGAAGGGTCCGTTCATCGACACGAAGATCTCGCCGTGGCGCGACGTCTTCCGTGCGATGTGGTGGACGGCTGCCCTCGTCTACGTCGTGGTCCTGATCACCGACACCGGGGGCGGCATCCGGTGGTTGGCGTCGGCGTGGTTGCTCGGCGCGAGCATCGCGTCGATCATCGAGCTGACGTTCTTCCGCGAGCGCGACCGATCCCCCGGCGACGGCGCGTAGCGGTCGAGGCGGCGTCAGCTGCCAACGGTGATCGGGAGCGGCTCGGAGTGCAGATGTTCGCGGAGCCCCGCGTGGAAGAACGAGACCACGACGAAGTGGTCGCCCTCGGGGATCACCGTCCCATCGGTCGGGTCGCACGCCGCCAACGAGACACTTCGAGGGAACTCCTCGAAGCTCCCCGGCTCCAGCTCGATGGTGGCTCCCAGTGCGGCTGTTCCGAGTTGGTCGACCGTGCGAGGAACGCCCGTCGAGTCGGTGATGGCGGTCGCCGGGATCCCCGAGTCGAAGGTGATGATCTCCTCACTCGTGTTCGTGAGGCGAACGACCACCTCGACGTGCGCCGGGACCTCGGCACCGATCGCGGATGGTTCACCGACCAGGCTCACCTCGAGACCGGGCAGGAGGCTCGGCACGAGCCGTGGAGGGCACTCGATCGCCGCCTCGCCGCTCGGGTACTCGGCCATCCCGACCTGCAGGTCGACGGCTCGACCGAAGCGGTCGATCAGGTCGTCGGCGAGTTCCTCGTCGCCGGCCAGGAGCTCGACTCGCACGGTGCCGTCGATCGGCGACACGCCGACCGAGGCGAACCGATCCGACAGTTCGTCGAGGAGGATCGCCAGGATAACCCGCTGCGTCGCCTGGTTCGCCGCAGCCGGACAGACGACCACGTCGTCCGGATCGTCGACGATGTCTCGCAGCGCGGCCTCGTGTGCGTCGAGATCGCCCGTGAACGACGCGAACACGACACCGTCGGCGTCGGAGCGCCAGTGGAATCCGTAGCCGCCGAAGTCGTCCGGATGCTCGGTGCCATACTGGAGGACCAGCCCGAGCGTCGGTTCGAGCCGAGCCTGTTCCTGGAACGGGGTGGTGGTGACCGACGGGTCGGCCGGAGGCGACGGTGGCGCCTCGGGAGGACACGGCGAACGACCGGCGGCGCTCGGGTGCGGGGGCGGGATCGAGACCTCGGTGATCTCCGAGACGTCGATGTCGCTCGGCCAGATCGGCTCGCTCGTGGCGCTCGGGACGGAGCTGTCGGTCGGCGGAGCGTCGGCGATCGACGAGACGGTGTCAGCAGGCGGTTCGGTTCCGATCGTGGGCAGGGCGCCCTCGTCGGACGATGACGACGAACCACACGCTGCGACGATCACGGTGGCGACGACGAGCGCGGGCGTCCGATGCGTTCCCATCCGGGTCTGACGATCGCACGTCCACCTCGGTTCCCGACGTCTGCACCCGAACCCCACGGGCGTCAGTCTGATGCGTCGACGACGGGCCGAGCGGTCGCGAACCGCATCGGGGCGGCGTCCGTACTGACGGTCATGATCTGTCTGAGCGCCGGGTGCGCCACCCGTTCGACCGCGGCCACTTGTCCGCCCGCCCGCCTCCGGGTCACGCCGGCGACGTCGGAGGACTGGATCGAGATCGAGGCGATGCTGCACGACTACCTCGAGTGGCTGCGGGCGGTCACCGGTCTGGAGCCCACCGTGGAGCAGCCGCGTTTCGGCGTCGAGATCGCGGATCCTCAGCGTGCCTTCGCGGCGGACGGCACGACGATGCTCGTCGCTCGGATGGCGACGCGTCAGGTCGGAATGGTGGCGATCCGTCGAAGCGACGACGGCTCAGCCGAGCTGACACGTCTCTACGTCCGTCCCGTCGCTCGGGGTCGGCGGATCGCCGACCTGCTCGTCGCCGAGGCGATCGGTGCCGCATCCTGTCTGGGCGCCACGTCGGTCTGGCTCGAAACGTTGCGGGGAGTCATGGATCCCGCGATGACCGTCTACCGCCGCCACGGACTCGAGGTCGTCGATCAGCCGTCGGGAATCGGGCACGCCGGTGCCGTCGTGATGAATCGACCGCTCGCCTGAGGTGGGACGAGGCCGGCTGTGCTCCGGCGCCGCCGGCCCGTCTCGCACGAGTCCGAGCGCACTACCTTCGTCTCGTGGACGGACGGGTCCAAGAGCTGCTCGACCGCCAGGCGATCGGTGATGTGCTGGTGCGGTACGCACGCGGGATCGACCGGCTCGACATGGAGCTCGTCCGGAGCTGTTACCACTCGGACGCCCGCGACAGCCACGGGTCGTTCTCGGGGACCGTCGACGAGTTCATCGCGTGGGTCGAGCCGGCGCTGATCGAACGCTTCGAGTCGACCATGCACTTCCTCGGCAACACGGTGATCGATCTCGACGGTGACCGCGCTCACGTCGAGACGTATTGCGTGGCGATGCACCGCCTGCGGGAGCAGCCGACCGACTGGCTCGCGGGTGTCCGCTACGTCGACGTGTTCGAACGCCGCTCCGACGAGTGGCGGATCGCCGACCGCACGGTCGTCTTCGAC
>JBCCTP010000472.1:0-3667 GCA_039198505.1 Actinomycetota bacterium
GCACGATCACCTCGTTGCCGAGCTGCTTCGCCGTGGCCGCCGCTTCGAGTCCGATGAAGCCGGCGCCGATCACGACGACCCGCTTGTCGCCCGACTCGATCTCGGAGCGGAGCCGCATTGCGTCGTCGAGCGTGCGGAGTTCGTGGACATGATCGAACCGTCCCTGCTCCGGCAGCCGGCGACACACAGCGCCGGTGGCGATGATGCAGGCGTCGAACGGGACGTCGGTGCCGTCGGTCAGGTGGACGACCTTCTCGGTCGTGTCGAGTCCGGCAGCGGCCGTGCCGAACCGCCACTCCACATCCAGGTCGTCGAACGCGTCGGGTTGACGGAGCTGGATGCGGTCGGCTTCCCACTCGCCGGCGAGCAACTTCTTCGAGAGGGGCGGGCGGTCGTAGGGACGGTGCGGCTCGGCGCCGATGACGGTGACCGACCCCTCGAAGCCCTCGTTGCGCAGCGTCTCGGCAGCTCGCAGCCCGGCGAGCGACGCTCCGACGACGACCACACGTTCCAGATCCCCGGCCATCGGCTCAGGCTGACACACGCCGTGCGGCGACGCCTGGTCGACCGATCCGGCAGACGAGGTCGCGCCGAACCCCGGTTCCGAACCGGGCCCGCGGCCGCTAGCGTTCCGACGTCCACTCGGGCGAGTGGCGGAATTGGCAGACGCGCTGGCTTCAGGTGCCAGTGAGGGAAACCTCGTGGGGGTTCAAGTCCCCCCTCGCCCACCAGCTGCCGCACCCAGCTTCGTGTCGAACGTGGCGACCGGAAGCGACAGGGTCCGTGCGGCGAGGAGCACGACGCAGTCGGGGAGCTTCAGGCCGCTCTCGACGCGGATGCGTGCCAACTCGATCGAGTTGATCGTGATGCCCGTCGTCATCATGCCGACGGCCTCGAGCCGGGCCATCACCTCGGCTTCCCGTCCGAGACGCACGGGGTGGACGAGCACCTCGGCCAGCGTGAGCGGATGCACCACGAAGTGCTCCACACCGGCGATGACGTCGATCGCCTCGTCGTGATGTGGATCCGATCGATCGAGGTAGGCGATCAGCACACTCGCGTCGGCGACGATCACGCGGGCCACTCGTCGCGAAGCGCGTCGAGGTAGCCATCGGGATACTCGATCCCCCCGGCGAGGGCGCGAACACGCTCAGCACGATCGGCCGCACCCGCGCCCGCCTCGTGGCCCCGCTCGACGAGCAACGCCACCAGCGCGGACGGACTGAGTTCGGGATGGAGCTGGGACTCGACGGCGAGAATCTCCTCAAGGCGGCCGGTCGCCGTGATGGTGATCCGCTGCTTGGAGGTCGGCACGAGAAGAAGTGTAACACCACATACGGTTATCGGTGCTGCACCGCCTGCCGGATCCGCCGCTGGAAACGCACACGGTCACGAAGTAGCGTCGTTCCGTCGACAGAAGGCCGATTCCGCCCGGCCTTCGCACCGACTGGGGAGACCGTCCGCCATGAGCAGCCCACTCGTCCTCGTCGTCGAAGACGATCCCGACGCGCTCGCCATCCGGGTGCTCCAGCTCGAGTCGGCGGGGTGCCGCGCCATCGCAGTCGACAACTCCGACGACGCCATCCGGGAGCTCTGGCACTCGCCGCTCATCGGCGGCCTCTTGACCGACATCAACCTGGTGAGCGCGGGCGACGACAAGTCGGGTGTCGCACTCGCCAAGTACGTCAAGGAGCATCGGCCGTCCCTGCCGATCGCCGGCTACTCGGGTGTCTTTGCGGAGGACCGCCTCAGCCCCGAGGAGCTCGACCTCTTCGACGCGTACTACGGCGCCGGCAAGCTCACGACGAACGAGATCCGCACCGCGATCGCCGAGGTCGCCGAGATGGCGCAGCGGTTCGAGAAGGTCCGCCGCAACGAAGCCGACGCCCGGCTCGACAAGATTCGCGAGCAGTTCCAGGTCGGTCGCACCGACTTCGACACGTTCCGTCGCCTCATCCCCGACGAAGACCTCGCCATCGAGCAGGTCCTCGCCGGCGCCAGCCTCCAGGCCCACATCATCGGTCCCGGACGACTGCCCACCGCGGGCCCCGGTGGCGCCGACGGTGAGACCGACCGCGCGCCCGCACTCGCCATCCGCACGCCCGTGGTCATCTGGGTGCGCGAGGAAGACGACGGCGCCGAAGCCGAGGTGCACGGCGTGCCCGAGCTCTACGCGTTCGGTGAGTCCACGTCCGAGGCCATCGCCAACGTGATGGACCTCGCAGCCGATCACTTCGGCGAGCTCCACGATGCGACCGACCTCGGTGGCCCGCTCGCCAGCCTGCAGCGGTTCGTCGTCGGCGTCTTCGATCACGACTCACCCCCCGCCTGACGGGCAGACTCTGCCCCCGTGCAGATCACGGCCACCGACGTCGATCGCGTCTTCGCCAAGCTCGAACTCGAAGAACCGGGACCCGACGACGGCCTCGACTCGCCGTCGATCGAGCGTCGACGCGGCTACCTCCGTGTCGACGGTCTGCGCGTCCTCGTCCTCACGTGCGACTCGGGCGGCGAGCCGCTGCCCGGCCAGACCGCCGACAACTTCCGACGGTCGATGCGCCTCTCACCGCGGGAGTTCGACCAGTTCGTCGAATGCACCCTCTCGCGCGAGCGATATGTCTCGCTGCTGAACCGCCGCACGTCCTGAACACCGCTCGGCGGTCGTCGGCCCCGGGGTACTGTCGTGCGCCTCATGCCCGGGCCGCTCGACGTCGTCAAGGTCACGCTCAGCGGGACCAACCCCGACGAGATGTTCGTCGCGAGCCTCGATGTCCTCGTCCGGCAGGCCGAGGCCGAGATCGGCGCGCTCCTCATGATCAACCTCCGGACGGGCGCCTTCGAGCCGGCGTGCCCGCCGGTCGGCACCGATCTCGCCGACTACGAGCCCGTCCGTGTCGGAAGCCAGCTCACGTTCGTCTTCCACCCCGACCGGCCGATCGAGACCGATCACCCGACGAGTCCACTCGTTCCGGGAGCGACCGAGAACCGGGTCCTCGACAGCACCGCAGAGCCCGACTGGGACTGGGCCTCGCTCGGCGTCGACCGCGACCAGCACGCGCTGCTCATCCCGATCCTGCGCGCCGACACCTGCCTCGGCTTCGTGCTCGTCGCCCGCGCCTGGCCCTTCGATCGCGATGACAGCGACGACCACGTCGACGACCTCACGGCGTCGGCGCAGCCGATCGCCGCCATCTACGACCACCGCACGCAGTTCCAGCTGCTGGGCCAGATGCAGACGCCACTCGACCTGCGCCAGGCGAACGCCGAGTTCTACGAGTCAGTGATGGAGCTGCTCGTGAAGTCGTCGGGCATGGAGTTCATCACGATCCGCCGACTCGAACCCGATGGTGCGCTGACGACGCTGCGGGCGTCGAACGTCGACGCCGAAGCGTCGAGCATCGCTCCCGACTCGCCGCTCAGCGCCCCGTACTACGACACCATCGAGCGGCGCAGCTCGACCACCATCTCGTCGGTCGCGATCGAGGGGCTGGGTGATGCCGTCGCCGCGTTCGCCCCACACGAGCGGTCGTTCGTGGTGGTGCCGATCGTGATCGGCCAGTCGCGCGACGCCGCCAGCCTGTCTCCGCTCGACGCCGACGGCTCGCACGAGGAGGAGCGCGAACTCGATCCCGGCCGCGTGTTCGGCACGCTCACGCTTGGGTGTCGC
>JBCCTP010000473.1:0-3657 GCA_039198505.1 Actinomycetota bacterium
ACCGATCGGGTCGGCGAGCTCGTCGAGGGGCTGTTCGGTCGGCCCGCCGATCAGGGTCGCTCGCTCGCGCTCCGCGTCGACGTCGGAGGCGACGTCGTGGCCGAGCGGTTCGGGGTGCGGCCCGCCGACGACTTCCGCCCCGAACTCCGCGTCGACGCCGACACGCCACTGCTCTCGTGGAGCATGGCCAAGTCGATCACCCACGCCGCCGTCGGCCTGCTCGTGCTCGACGGCGCGCTCGACCCGTCCGACCCGGCACCCGTGCCGGAGTGGGCCGACGACCCGCGGTCGGCCATCACCACGCTGCAGCTCCTCGAGATGCGCTCCGGACTGCGGTTCGTCGAGGACTACGTCGACGGAGACGTCTCGCACTGCATCGAGATGCTGTTCGGCGGGACCGAGCCGAGCTTCGCCCACTACGCCGCCGTGTTGCCGCTCGACCACGAGCCCGGCACCGTCTTCAACTACTCGTCCGGAACCTCCAACATCGTCTCGCGGATCGTCGGCGACCTCGCGGTCGGTCCCGGCGGCGATCCGGAGCAGCGGTCCGACGCGATCGGCCGGTTCTTCCGGACACGGTTGTTCGAACCCGTCGGGATGACGACGGCGTCACCTCGATTCGACGGCGCCGGCGACGTCGTCGGGTCGTCGTACGTCGACGCGACCGCCGGCGACTTCGCCCGCTTCGGTCGGCTCTACCTGAACGACGGCGTGGACGGGTCCGGCGACCGGATCCTGCCCGAGGGGTGGCTCGACCACGCCCGCGCGCCGATCACGCACGACGTCGACAGCGGGTTCGGGTACGGCCGCCACTGGTGGACCTGGCCGTGGTTCCCGGGGAGCCTGGTGTGTCACGGCTACGAAGGCCAGTTCACGCTGGTGCTGCCCGAGCACGATCTCGTCGCCGTGCACCTCGGCGTCACCGATGCCGTCCACAACCGGGGTCTCGTCGGCTGGCTGACGCGGATCGTGCAGGCCGTGCTCGACTCCTGACCGCGTGGCTCGTCGCCCGTGGTTGGTCGCCCGTCGCCGGGCGGCGACCGCGGTCAGCCGACGCCGACCGGTGCCTCGAGCTCTCGGCGGGGCTGGTCGGCCGGTGCGGGCCATGCGTTCGACGTGGCCGGCCGAGTGCACACGCGATGGGCGAGATACGTGCCGGCCAGGACGATCACGATGTCGCCGATGCTGAACACGTTCGAGAGCGGCCACGACTCGGGGATCCAGAAGATGTCCCCGAGGAAAGCGAGCCGGGCCTCGGTGTCGGTGTTCGAGTTCTCGAACTGACCTTCGGCCACGACCGGGAGCCCGGCCTTCTCCCAGGCGTTCGCGTTGGCGGGCATCACGCCACCGTTGGCGAAGATCGCCGCGGCGTTCGACCCGGCCCCGAGGCCGATCAGCAGCGCACCGGGGATGTGGCGGTTCATCCAGAGGAACACGAACGACGCGACGTAGGTGCCCATGTGCACGTACTCGACCACCGTCTCGGTGAGGAACGAGAGCCGGATCTGGAAGATGAGGGTCTGGACGATGATGGCGACCCAGACGATCCACATGTGGCGCAGATCGAGTTGGGCCAATCGTCGGAACTGACCGCCCCGCAGTTTCACGGTGGCGATGCCGATGAGGGTGGCGACGGGAACGATCACGGCTTGGCGACCTCCAGTGAGTCGGTACGAACGGTCATCCACGTCGAGGTGCTCATCGCCGAGGCGGGCGGGTCGGACGACACGGAGCCGGCGGAACGCGGAGCGGCCCCGGCCAGATCGGTCACCGCCGGGCTCACGGGCGACGGCGACGTGGAGAAGCGGCCGCCCGACGGAAGGGCGGCGAGAACGTTGGACCCGCCGGGTCCGCACTCGCGCAGAACCTGTTCGAGCGGGATCGCGCCGCTGTACAGGTAGCCCTGCGCGACGTCGCACTGGAACCGGCGGAGCGCGCCGTGGGCGAAGCGGGTCTCGACACCTTCGGCGACGACCTCGACGCCGAGGTGATGGGCGAGGTCGATGAGCGAGCGGACGATGTGGGCGTTCGTGTCGTCTGCCAGGTCGTAGGTGAAGCTGCGATCGATCTTGATCGTGTCGACGTCGTGGCGCTGGAGGGTGGTGAACGACGAGTAGCCCGTGCCGAAGTCGTCGATGGCGAGCCGGATGCCGGTGGCCCGCAGACGACCGAGCACCACCTCCGAACGCTCCGGATCGGACGCCAGCGCCGCCTCGGTCACCTCGAGTTCGAGGCGCGTCGGATCGACCCCCGACGTCCCGACCGCCTCCAGGACCGTGTCGGCGAAGTGGCGGTCCTCGAGGTTGCGCGCCGACACGTTGACCGCCATCGCGACCTCGTCCGGAAGGCGTCGGAGGTCCTCGAGTGCGCTCCGGATCACGTACTCGGTGATGGGGCCGATGAGGTCGGTGTTCTCGGCGAGGCCGATGAACTTGCCGGGCATGATCCGACCGACGGTCGGATGATCCCAGCGCAGCAACGCCTCGACGGCTCGGATCCGACCGGCTGCGAGATCGATCTGCGGCTGGTACTCGACCACGAAGTCGCCGTCGCGGAGGGCGGCGCCGACCTCCGACAGGAGCGTCACACGCCCCACCTCGACCTCGGATCCGCTCGGCCGGTAGACCTCGACGCCCGACCGGTCTCGCTTGGCCCGGTACATCGCGACGTCGGCGGCGTGCATCAGTTCGGTCGGTGTGTCGCCGTGTTCGGGTGCGTGCGCCACACCGATGCTCGTCTCGATGGTGATCGGGAACCCGTCGACGGTCAGCGGTTGACACAGGCGCTCGAGGAGTCGTTCCGCGCACGCGATCGCCTCGTCCTCGTCCGTGTGCGCCAGCAACACGGCGAACTCGTCTCCACCGAGGCGGGCACTGACGGCATCGGGAGGGAGCGCGTCGTGCAGACCGCGGGCGAACGCCTGGAGGAGGTGGTCGCCGGTCTGGTGGCCGAGGCGGTCGTTGACCTCCTTGAACCGGTCGAGGTCGAGCAGCAACACGGCGGCCGGCGGGGTGACCCCGCCGTGCGACTCGACCGCGTTCGCGATGGCCGCATCGAAGGCCCGCCGGTTCAGGAGCTGGGTCAGCGAGTCGTGGTTGGCCTCGTGCGCCCGGCGCAGAGCGTCCTGCGCCGTCTGATACACGAAGAACGTCGCGGTCCCCATCAGCGGGAGCAGCAGCAGGTTGTTCTTCGCCGTGATGAGGAAGATCGGAGCGATCGCGAGCATCGCGGCGTCGGCGGTGATCGAGAGCAGGAAGGTCTCCCGCATCATCTTCCAGAACGGGATGCGCTCGATCAGCGAGAGCAGGCGGCAGATGATGAGCCCGTTCGTCACGAAGATCACGACGCCGCTCGCGATGAGCGCGATCGAGCGTTGCGTGGAGAGGGCGATGTCGTCGAACAGCGGCCCGTGCACGCCGAACGCAGAAAGAACCAGAGCCCCCAGGCCGAGCGAGAGACAGATCTGAACGGTGTTGAACAGGACCTTGACGAACGGCTTGCGAGCCGAGATGTCCGCGGTGAGGGTGGCGAACGCGGTGAGGAGGATCGCCCACGTCGGCGATCCCAGGAGGAGGAGGCTGAAGGTGAAGGCCCACGACGGGGTCACCGCGCCGCCGGACGACTGGTGGACGACGGCGGTCGACCGGACCTCGGTGA
>JBCCTP010000474.1:0-3642 GCA_039198505.1 Actinomycetota bacterium
CCGGTGCCCTGGTCGCCACGGGTGGGGTGCTGATCGCGCTCGGCGCCCTGGTGTTCCGTTCCCAGACACTCGCCACGCTCGACCTCGGCTCCACCGGGGACGAGTCTGGGCCATGAGCCGCGAACGCGCGGAAGGGATGCCGACGAGCCTCCACCGGTGGGGACACCGGTCCGAGTACGGTACGAACCTGTGTTCGCCAACGGGATCGCCAACGCGGCGCAGACCACCACGACCTCGGGGCGTCGGCGGCGGGTCCTCGGCATCGACCCGGGGCTCACCCGCTGCGGCTACGCCGTCGTCGACGGGAACGGGCCGAGTGCCGTGACGGCGGTGTCGATGGGGGTCATCCGCACACCGTCGAGCGACCCACTCCCGGCCCGGCTCGGCGAGTTGCGTCGCGAGTTCACCTCGCTCATCGCCGAGTTCGAGCCCGACGTCGTGGCGGTCGAGCAGGTGTTCTTCCAGGTCAACGTCCGCACGGCGATGAGTGTCGGGCAGGCGAGCGGGCTCGCGCTCGCCGAGGCGGCCATCGCCGGATGCGAGGTCGTGCAGTACACGCCCAACCAGGTCAAGGACGCCGTGGCGGGCTGGGGCGGCGCCGACAAGACGCAGATCCAGAAGATGGTGCAGGTCCGGCTGGGTCTGAGTGTCGCTCCGAAGCAGGCCGACGCCGCCGATGCCGCTGCACTCGCGTTGACACACCTCGCGGTGTCGCCCATCGCTCGGCGAGCCGACGACCTGCGCACCGATGTGAGGATCGGCCGATGATCGGGTCGCTGCGGGGCGAGGTGCTCGAGCGCGATCTCGCCGGCACCGCGCTCGTCGACGTGATGGGTGTCGGGTACATCGTCAACGTCACCGAGCGCACGCTCGCCGAGCTCGAGCCGGGAACCCAGGTGTTCCTGCACGTCCACCATCACGTCACCGAGACCGCCGAGTCGCTGTTCGGGTTCCTCCAACGAGACGAGCGACTCACGTTCCAGTCGCTCATCAAGGTCAACAAGGTGGGGCCCGCACTCGCCATGGCGGTCCTCGGCACCCACACGCCGGCGGCGTTGGTCGACATCGTGGCGGCGAACGATGCGGGTGCGCTCTCGCTCGTGCCCGGCATCGGCAAGAAGACGGCCGAGCGCCTTCTCGTCGATCTGCGGGGCAGCTTCTCGCTCCCGTCGCTCGATGCTCCGGTGGGCGACGGTGTGCCGGGTGACTCGGCCGTGGGAGAGGTGCGCGAGGCACTGGCCGGTCTCGGGTACGGCACCGAAGAGATCCGCGATGTCCTGCGCGATCTGCCCGGCGATCTCGATTCGTCGACGCTGCTCCGCGACGCCCTGAAGTCGTTGGGAGCACGTCGTGCGTGACGAGTTCCTCGACCCCAACGTCCGCGACGTCCGCGACGACTCGCCGACCGATCGGCCCGGATCCGATGCCGAGTCCGACATCGAGGCGGGCCTGCGGCCGCGAGCGCTCGACGAGTTCGTCGGGCAGCGCGAACTGAAGGAGCACCTCGAGATCGTCCTCGAGGCGGCGCGGAAGCGGGAGCAGTCGGTCGACCACCTGCTGTTCGCCGGACCTCCCGGACTCGGCAAGACCACGCTCGCAGGCATCGTCGCCGCGGAGATGGGGGTCCAGCTCCACGTCACGTCGGGCCCGGCGCTCGAACGCGCCGGCGATCTGGCGGCCATCCTCACCAAGCTCGAAGACGGCGACGTGCTGTTCATCGACGAGATCCATCGGCTGTCGCGAGCGGTCGAGGAGATCCTCTACCCGGCCATGGAGGACTTCCAGCTCGACATCGTCGTCGGCAAGGGTCCGGCGGCGTCGAGCATCCGCTTGACGATGCCCCCGTTCACACTCGTGGGCGCCACCACGCGTACCGGCATGATCACCGGCCCTCTGCGCGATCGGTTCGGGCTGGTCGCCCGGCTCGACTACTACGACGACGACGAGCTCCGTCAGATCGTCGAGAGGGCGGCCGGCATCCTCGACGTCGAGATCGACGAGAACGGTGCCGCGCAGATCGCACGCCGGTCCCGCGGCACACCACGCATCGCCAACCGACTCCTCCGACGAGTCCGAGACTTCGCCGAGGTACGAGCCGACGGCGCGATCACGTCCGAGGTCGCCGCCGACGGACTCGCCGTGTTCGGCGTCGACGACCGCGGCCTCGACAAGGTCGACCGGGCCATCCTGTCGAACCTGTGCGGTCAGTTCGGCGGCGGGCCCGTCGGGCTCTCCACGCTCGCGATCAGCATTGGCGAGCAGCCGGAGACCGTCGAAGACGTGTACGAGCCGTTCCTCATCACGCAGGGCATGATCGCCCGTACACCGCGGGGCCGGATCGCGCTCGCCGCCGCCTACGAACACCTCGGGCTGGCCGTGCCGGGCACCGTCGCCGGAGCGACGGGATCGCCGAGCCTGTTCGACGAGTGAGCCGCTCATCGAGACGGCGAGGTGGCAAGGTGTGGGCGTGACCCGGCGGACCACGGCACTGCTTCTGTCCTGTGCAGCCCTCATCGGGGCGGCGTGCGGCGGGGGAGGTGACTCCGACGAGGCGGACTCGACCGACCCACCGGTCACCGACTCACCCGCGACCGACCCGCCGGTCGAGACCGATCTCCCCGCGACCGATCCGCCGGTCACCGACCCGCCGGTCGAGACCGATCCGCCCGCGACCGACCCACCGGTCGAGACCGATCCACCTGCGACCGATCCGCCGGTCACCAACCCGTCACGGGGCGACGACGAACTCGACCTCGACGCGGTCCTCGCGTTCTGTGGTGTCAGCGAGCGGTACTACGTGTCCGCGACGGCGCTGACCGTGTACGCCCAGACCCCCGACGGTGTGCGGCTGCTGCTCTCGGACACCGTCGTCCTCGCCGACGAGGCGATCGCGGCCGCACCGCGCGACGACATGGCGAACGCCCCCATGCGCGCCGCCGTCGCACTCGCGACGCTTCGCTCCGGGTTCGATGAGGTCGACTACGACCTCGAGCGGCTCGGTGAGGCGACGACTCCGGGTCTGGCCGAGGCGTTCGACGAGTTCGACGCGACCTACACCGAGCTCGAGCTCTTCTTGAGCGAGGGATGTCAGGTGGATCTCGCCCCGCTCGACGCCGAGGCACAGGCCGCCGCGGAGCAGGCCGACGCCGGCTCGACGGACGGCGGCACCGAGGCGTCGGTGCAGGTCGACGACGCCAGCGGCCAGATCGCGTCGCTCGTTCCAGCCGGGTGGAGTGACGTCGACGGGTCGCCGGACGGCGACATCCGTCAGCTGATCGCCGCTCCGTCGATTCCGACGTTCCTGACCTCGTACACCGAACCCGGCATCTTCATCCTCAGTGGCGACGCGGCGGGTCTCGCCGACCAGGCCGCGGCTGGTGGCCTCGAGGGGGCGCTGGGCGATGCGGTCTCCAGCGGGTGCCAGATCGTCGAGCGCCTCGGTTACGACGACGGGCTGTACACCGGCGAGGAGGTCCGTCTCACGTGCCCTGGCGACGACACCACGTTCTTCGCCATCGGTGGGTCCAACGCCGACAACGACGTGTGGTTCGTGCTGCTGCTCGTGACGGAGGCGGGAGACTCGACGACGCGCCAGCTCGTCGTCGACAGCTTCACGGTTGACTGAAGCGACCCCCTCGTGCA
>JBCCTP010000475.1:0-3617 GCA_039198505.1 Actinomycetota bacterium
ACGACGACGTTCGGCCTCGACGGTGCGGATCCGCTCGTCGAGCTCGACGTCGGTCAGCTCGCGCAGATCGGACGACGCCGCCACCGAGTCGGTGAGAAGTGACGGCGCCATAGAGAAAGTATATCGTACAGATGTTTGGTACCAACCAGTTCTTGACTCTCACGCAGTGTCAACTCGTACGGTCCGACGCGTGTACTCGATCGGCGACCTGGCCCAACTCGGGGGCGTCACGCCGCGGATGTTGCGGCACTACCACCAGCTCGGCGTGCTCGTTCCCGCCGAGGTCGACGAGGCGACCGGCTACCGCCGTTACGACGAGTCGCAGCTCGCCGATCTCCTCCAGGTGCTCGCCCTGAAGGGCCTCGGGATGGCACTGACCGACATCGCTCACATCGTCGACGGCGGGGTCGGCCCCGCCGAACTCCGCGGGATGCTCCTGCTGCGGCGCGCCGAACTCGAGTCCGAGCTCGACGAAGCCACCACTCGCCTCGAGCGCGTCGAGGCCCACATCGAACGACTGGAGAGTCAGATGAACGAACGACCGACGAGCCACGTCCCGGTCACCACGAAGTCATTGCCGGCCGTGCGACTTGCGGTCGCCTCGGCGGTGAGCCCGAGCTTCGCCTCGGCCGACGTCGGACCGGTGATCCAGCCTCTGTACCCGCAGCTCTTCATCGCCTTCGCCGAGGCCGGACTCGACATCGACCGCCCGTCGATCGCCTTCTACGACGACAGCGAGGACGGCGGTGTCGGCGTCCACGCCGGATTCCCCGTCGACGACGACGTCGACGAAGTTCCCGGACTCGAGATCGTCGAACTGCCCGAGGTCGAACTCGCCATCGCGGCGATCCATCGCGGCGACATGGCCACGGTCGATGTCGACACCATCCCGTCGATCTTCGACTGGATGCGCGAGCACGGCTTCCGCACCACCGGGTACTCCCGCGAGGTGTACCTCGAATGCCCCGACGACATCACGCAGTGGCGAACCGAGATGCAGTTCCCCATCGAGGTGGAGCCGAACACCTGATCCGACGAGCCCTCAGTCGTGCTGCGCGAGGCAGTGGTCGACGTTCCCGTCGTACCGACGGAAGACGAGCACCGCGGCGAAGCGGTCGATCGTGAAGTTCGTGAACGTGTCGCCGGTGAGGAGGTGCCGCTGATCGTCGTGCGGGTTGTGCCACAGGTCGGCCGTCGTGCCGGGTGCGTGGCCACGTGTGTGGATCGCGCATGGAGATCGAGACCGAATTCGGTGTCGCCGTCGAACGGGCAGATCTCGCGAACTCCGTCGGGCGATCGGGCGGCGTCGCGCCCTCAGGCGTGCGGCTCGAGCGGACCGAAGAAGCCGATCACCTTCTCGACGCGTCCGGCGGCGTCGGTGATCGCCACGTCGAAGCCAGCGAGGACCAGCACGCCATCGCGGTGGATCGCCCAGTGGTAGCGGTGGTGATCGTGCTGGCTGTCGACGTCGCTGATCCGCGAGTACACCGCCCCCGGGATCTGAGCGTGCACCTCGTGGACGTTGGCTTCGAACGCGTCGATGCCGACGATGTCGACGGACGGGTCGACGAAGTGGACGTTCGGCGCAAGGGCCCGGTCGAGATGGCCGCGCACCTTCGTGGCATCGCTCTCGTTCCAGGCGGCGAGCATGTGGTCGAACGACTCGGGGATCCGGCTCATGGGGTACTCCTCGTGATCGCGCCGGCGCCCGACACAGGAACCGACTGTCTGTCGGTAACGTCAAGATCGGGCACCCGGCCGTCGTAGGATCTCGCGGTGGCCACACAGTCGGAGCGGCGGGCGGCGACCCGGCAACGGCTCCTCGCTGTCGCCACCGAGCGCTTCGCCGACGACGGATACGAGAACACCCCGACGGAGCGGATCCTCGACGGTGCCGGCGTCTCCCGCGGAGCGATGTACCACCACTTCTCGTCCAAGCGTGAGTTGTTCGAGGCCGTCTTCGTGCAGATGTCGACCGAGGCGATCGACCGCGCCGTCCAACACGGCGAGTCCGGAGCCACACCGCTGGCGAGCCTCGTCGACGCCTGCCTCGCCTGGCTGCGGGTGGTCCAGGAACCCGACATCGCGTCGATCCTCATCGGACAGGGACCACAGGTCCTCGGCTGGGAGCGGGCGCGCAAACTCGAAGGCGGATCGAGCCTGGGCGTGATGACCCGAGCGCTCGAACGGGCGGTGGCCTCGGGAGAGATCGACGTCGTCTCGGTCCCGCTCGCCGCGCGCCTCGTGAACGCGATGCTCGCCGAAGCAGCCCTCGCTGCGATCAACGGGACGCCGCCCACGTCGACCGACGATCTCGAACGCGCGGTGCGGCAGTTCATCGAGGGACTCGGCTCCGCCAGCACGGTCGACATCGATCCGCGATGATCGGGTGATGCCCGCCGGATACTCGGGAACGCCGCTGGCCAAGAAGTTGGGGATCGTCGACGGCTCAGTCGTCGCCGTGCTCGACGAACCCGACGAGTTCCGGTCGTGGCTCGACCCGGTTCCCGACGTCGACGAGATCCGCACCGACCTGCGCCGCTCCGCCGACGTCGTGGTCGCGTTCTTCACCCGGCGAGCGGCCTTCGAGCGGCGACTCGACGCGATGAGCCGGTCGATCTTCCCGGCGGGTGGACTCTGGATCTGTTGGCCGAAGAAGTCGTCGGGCGTGTCGACCGACATCACCGAAGACGTCGTCCGCGAGGTCGCCCTGCCCACCGGTCTCGTCGACAACAAGGTGTGCGCGGTGAGCGACGTGTGGAGCGGTCTGCGCGTCGTCTGGCGCCGCGAACTCCGCTGAGCGTCGCGGAGTTCACCCCTGATTCATCCGGCGGGCGCATCCAGCGCTCGGACCTCCTCCGTAGCAGAGGACGTGGACGGCGGTCCGCCTTCCACGTTTCTCTCACCCACGTTCCCACCCCCGGAGGACATCCCATGAGACTGCGCACCCCCGTTGCCGTCGCCCTGGCGGCGGCCACCCTCACCACCACCGTCGCCACCGGAGCGGCGTCCGTCGCCGCCCAGAGCGACTCGTCCGAGTCGAGTTCGAACATCGTCGACGTCGTCCTCGACGTGTCGGGCGCCGAGGGTTTCGATCATCGAGGCCGCGACTACGACCTGCTCCGCGAAGCGCTCCTCGCCACCGGCCTCGCCGACGCGGTCGCCACCACGCCGGACATCACCGTGTTCGCGCCGAACGACCGGGCGTTCATCCGTCTCGCCCGCGATCTCGGGTTCCACGGCCACGACGAGGCCGGAGCGTTCGCCTTCCTGGCCGAAGCGACCGGGTTCCAGTCGGCCGACGAGCCGGGCCTCCTCGCCGACGTCCTGCTCTACCACGTCGCCCCCGGCGTCGTCCGCAGCACCGACCTCGTCGACGGCCAGCCGATCGAGACACTGCTCGGCGCCTCGGTGACGCCCGACGGCTTCCGTCTCATCGACGGTGACCGCAACGCCCGCGACCCGAAGATCCGCACCCCGTTCGACGTCGAGGCGTCCAACGGTGTCATCCACACGATCAACCGCGTCCTGCGCCCGATCGACCTGCCACCGGAGATCCCGGCGAGCGCCGTCGACCTCGTGATCGCCGCCTCCGGCGCCGAGGGTTTCGACCACTC
>JBCCTP010000476.1:0-3610 GCA_039198505.1 Actinomycetota bacterium
GCGCGCTTCCACGCATCGACCAATTGCATCCGACTTCTCTACCACCGAGATGGCGGACACGGGGTGATCCTGACGCCGTGTCTGCTCCTCCGGGGTGATCCGCCAGCTGGTCTGATCCGCCTTCACGGAGGCTTCAGAATCCCGTCCGTACTCTCGCAAGCGTGCCGACGCTTCCACAAGCAGAGCCGCGTGCGGGACGGGCCGCGTGCGTCCTCGCCGCCTGTCTGACGATCGCCGCGTGCACATCGTCGACGTCGGGTGACGGCACCACGGCCGACCTCGGCGCCGCCCGCTCGACGACGATCCTGGCGCTCGGTGACTCGATCCTGGACTTCCACGTCGACGACGGTGACTCGATCCCCGACGTGATCGGCCGGACGCTCGACCGTCCGGTGGTCAACGCCGCCGTCGGTGGAGCGTGGTTCGCTCACGCCGATCCGGAAGCGGCGTCCGCCGGCCTCGACGTGCGGGCCCAGTACGAGGAGTCGCGGGCCGCAGCCGACGCCGGATGGGTGGTGCTGACCGGTGGCGGGAACGACGTGAACGACGCCTGCGGGTGCGGTCGATGTGACGATGTCCTCGACGCACTCATCTCACACGACGGCACGAGTGGCGAGATCCCCGACTTCGCGCGACGGGTGGTCGCCGACGGCTCGCAGCTGATGTACGTGGGCTACGCCGAGATCTCGGCCGATGCAGAGGGCGGGTTCGGTCGCTGCGTCGACGAACTCTCCGAACACGGTCGCCGACTCGCCGAGATGGCCGAATCGATCGACGGCGTGCACTTCGCCGACGCCCGTCAGGTCGTCACCGCTGCGGATCAGGACGCGTACCTCGACGACCTCGTCCATCCGAGCGTCGAGGGCGCCGAGACCGTCGGCCGATTCGTCGCCGACGAGATCCTCGCCGCCGAGTATTCGTCCGTGAAGGAGGTGTCGCCCATGTTCCTCGATCGCTGATCGTCCACCGCCACCTCAGCCACGGGGTCGTCGTGCGGGCCGACGGCCCCGTTCAGCGGCGGAGGAGGAACTGGAACTCGACGACGCCGGCGTCGTCGACCGAGATCACCGGTCCGCCGTCGGGGACGGTGACCCCGAAGTCCGAGAACGTCATGTCCATCGAGCCGACGGCGACGACCAGGTCGTCGACGAGCTGTGCGTCGATGGCGATCTCGATGGGATTCGTGACCCCGTGGATCGTCATCTCGCCGACGCCGGTGACCGAGACCGCTTCGCCGTCCGCCGCGCCGTCGCCGAGTTCGATCGGCTCCGTCAGGGTGAACGACGCCGTCGGGAACTCGCCGGTGTCGAGTGCGTCCTGGACGTTGTCGTCGCGCATCGAGTCGTTGGTCGTGATCGTCGTGAGGTCGATCTCGAACTCGGCAGCGGTCACGGTCGTGCCCTCGATCGTCATCGAACCGGTGATGTCACCGGTTCGCCCGACAGCGGTCGTCGATCCGATCGAGCGAAGCTCTTCGTCGATACGGAAGCCGGCGAACGAGCCGGTCGCCGCCTCGTAGTCGAACTGACCGGTCTCGGTGTCGATCGTCCAGACCCCGTCGACCACTCCGTCGGCAACGCCTGCGACCGTTTCTGTGGCGGACGCGCCGTCCCCGTTCGGGGTGATCTCGGTCTCGACGGTCGCGATCGCGTCGTCGAGCGACACCTCGTCGGGTGCGTCACCGCGGAAGAACAGCCACAGTCCGACCGCGACCGCGATCGCCATCAGGAAGGCGACGGCCCCGACGAACCATGGCCATCGGCGTCGGCGTCGTGGTGCGGATGGCTCGGTCGGATCGTGGTCGGTGCGTGCGGGTTCGGTCGTCGTGAGGATCATGCCGTCACGATGAGGGGTCGGCCTGAGCGCTTCCTGTGGGATCGCTCACAGGAGACCCACAGGTTCACCGCCGGTCAGAACTTGCCGGAGTTGACCAGGTCGGCCGGGTCGGGGAGTGGTTCCACGTTGTCCCAGTGCTCGACGATCATGCCGTTCTCCAGCCGGAAGATGTCGAACGCCGCGTACCCGATGCCGTTCCACACCTGGTGGGCGAACGACACGACGAAGTTGCCCTGCCCGATGATCCGGTGGACGTTCTCGTAGTACAGCGTCTGGCCGGCGGCACGAGCGGACCGATCCATCTCGATCAAGGCCTCGAGTCCGTCGGGTGCATCGGGGTTGTGGTTGAGGTACGTCTCCGCCGAGATGAAGTCGGAGAACGGTGCGGTCGGGTGCTCGATGAACGCCTCGGTGAGGAGCCGCCGCACGTGCTCCTTGTTCGCCTCGGTGCGGTCGAGATCGGTCACCTCGGTCGATCCGTCGACCTGGGTGCGGCCGGCCGGGTTGGTTCCTCCGAGTTCGTGGATCACGTCCCAGTGCTCGACGATCTTCCCGTTGCCGTCGGTGTCGAACAGATCGGTGGTGACCCACCGGGCCTCGCCGTCGGTCAGGTCCTGTGCGGCCTGCACGAACACGAACCGCCCGTCGACGAGCGAGCGGACGATCTCGATGTCGCGCACTGCATTGCGCTCGACGAACGGCTCGAAGAACTCGACGAATCCCTCGACGCCGTCCCGCACGCCCGTCGAGTGCTGGGTGTAGCGATCGCCGGTGTGGGTCTCGACCGCCTCCCGGACGTTCCCGTCACGGATGCCCTCCATGTAGAGGCGCCGCGCGTTGTCGAGTCCTCGCGATGCGGCGGATGCGACCTCGACCGTGCGCCCCATCTGCATCGTCGACGAGTCCATGAGGGCGAGGAAGTCCTGAGTCGCCGACGCGTCCATGAACGAACCCATCGACGCGTCGGCGTCGCGCTCGCTGTCCCAACGGAGCGAGATGGTCCAGAGGCCGTCATCGGACAGCGTGGTCGTTCGAGATCCGGCGTTGAACCCGGGCTGGAGCGGGAGGTAGTCGCCCTCGACGCGTGCGTTGGCGGCGGCGAACGCGTCGGGCGTGGTCCCCTCGGCGAGACGGAGCGTGATCGTTTCGATGACAGCCATGCGGCGCAACGTAGGACCCGCTCCGGAACGGTGACAGGCCGTCGCTCGACACGTCGGTGTCCGAAGACGACATCATCGGCCTCGGAGACCAGCCGATCTCCCCGACCGAGTCAGCCGCCGGGCGGGGGCGGGAGGACGCCAGTGAGTTCCTCGACGCTGATGCCGAGGATCTCCGCCGCCTGGTCGACGTCGGGCGGTGAGCCGAGTGCGTCGATCAATTCGTCCTCGGTGAAGCCGAGGGCGGCAGCGGCCTCGGCGAAGTCGGGGGCGTCCGGTGGCGCTCCGGTCTGTCCGCCGCCGGCCTCGGCGCCGCCGTTCTCACCGCCGGGGGGAGTCCCTCCGGCGCCGCCGCCACCGACCGCATCTCCGGACACCTCGCCCATCACGCAGCGGCCGATGAACGGGAACGTGTCGGTCGCCAAGTACACGTACTGACCGTCGATGGTGATGCCGTTGCACTCGTCGAGGTCGCCCGCGCTCGCGTCGAAGACGAAGTCACTGGTGTAGGGGCCATCGGCCGCGCTGCCGTCGATGTCGACGAGCGTGCCATCCGGGCCGCTCGCCACGCAGTCGGTCCCGGTGCGGGCGTCGTCGGTGAGCACGTAGCTCGGCGA
>JBCCTP010000477.1:0-3601 GCA_039198505.1 Actinomycetota bacterium
CGCTGATGCCGGGCCGGACGTGGATCGAGATCGCTCCCGTCGATGCGGAGGCGGCGCCGGGTGAGGCACCCACCGACATCTCGGTCTTCTTCGGCGCTCAGCTCTGACGAGTCCGCCACGGTCCAGGGACCGATGACACCTGGAACGGCGCTGCATCGCGACACCCGTCGCCCGTAACCTGGTGCCATGAGCACCTTCCGCGTCAAGCGAGGACTGGCCGAGATGATGAAGGGCGGCGTCATCATGGACGTCGTCACCCCCGAGCAGGCGAAGGTCGCCGAGGACGCCGGGGCGGTCGCGGTGATGGCACTCGAGCGTGTGCCGGCCGACATCCGCAAGGACGGCGGTGTCGCCCGCATGAGCGATCCCGAGATGATCGAGGGCATCCAAGAGGTGTGCTCGATCCCGGTCATGGCCAAGGCGCGCATCGGTCACTTCGTCGAAGCGCAGATCCTGCAGTCGCTCAACGTCGACTTCATCGACGAGTCCGAGGTGCTCACCCCGGCCGACGAGGCCCACCACATCGACAAGTTCGCGTTCGACGTGCCGTTCGTGTGCGGCGCCACCAACTTGGGCGAGGCGCTCCGTCGCATCTCCGAGGGTGCAGCGATGATCCGGTCCAAGGGCGAAGCGGGCACCGGCAACGTCATCGAGGCCGTTCGCCACCTGCGGTCGATCACCGGCGACATCAAGAAGCTCACGCAGGCCGATCAGGCCGAGCTGTTCGACTGGGCCAAGCGGCTGCAGTCGCCGCTGCCGCTCGTGCAGGAGATCGCCGAGACCGGCACGCTGCCCGTGCCGCTGTTCTGTGCCGGTGGCATCGCCACGCCGGCCGACGCCGCGCTCGCCATGCAGCTCGGCGCCGAGGCCGTCTTCGTCGTTTCGGGCATCTTCAAGTCCGACGACCCGTCGCCGCGGGCGAAGGCCATCGTCGAGGCGACCACCCACTTCGAGGATCCGGGCATCCTCGCCAAGGTCAGCCGCGGCCTCGGTGCGCCGATGACGGGCATCGAGATGGACGAGATCAACCAGCGCTACGCCGAGCGCGGGTGGTGACCGAGGCCGACTCGGGCTCGCCCCTCGTCGGCGTCCTCGCTCTGCAGGGCGCGTTCGCCGTCCATCTCAGCCGACTCCATGATCTCGATGTCGCGGCGCGTCTCGTTCGCACGCCGGAGCAGCTCGTCGGGCTCGACGCCCTCGTGATGCCCGGCGGCGAGTCGACGACGATGTCGCACCTGCTCCGGACCAGCGAGTTGTTCGACCCGTTGCGCACGGCGCTCGTCGATGACTCGTTGCCCGTCTTCGGCACCTGTGCCGGGATGATCCTCTGCGCGACCGACGTGCTCGACGGTCGCCCCGACCAGCGATCGTTCGGCATCATCGACCTCACCGTCCGGCGGAACGGGTACGGACGCCAACTCGACAGCTTCGAGGCCGACCTCGACGTCGATGGCCTCGACGATCCGTTCCGGGCCGTGTTCATCCGGGCACCGAAGGTCGAGTCGGCCGGCGACGGTGTCGAGGTGCTGGCACGTCACGACGGTGTCCCGGTCCTCCTCCGACGGGGAACCTGTACCGTGGCGGCGTTCCATCCGGAGCTGACGGACGACGGGCGCCTCCACGAGATGTTCGTCCGCTCGCTCGTCTGACCGTACGAGTCACGCAAACACGAGTCACGCAGAGAGGTCGACATGTCCGGCCATTCGAAATGGGCGACGATCAAGCACAAGAAGGGTGCGGCCGACAAGGCGCGCGGCAAGCTCTTCGCCAAGCTCGCACGTCAGATCGAGGTGGCGGCCAAGGGCGGCGGTGACGTCGACGCCAACCCGACGCTGCGCACCGCCGTGCAGAAGGCCAAGGCTGCTCGGATGACCAACGACGCCATCGATCGCGCCATCAAGCGGGGCACGGGCGAAGGCGGCGACGGCGTCATCTACGAGACGATCATGTACGAGGGATACGCACCGGGTGGTGTGGCGCTCATGATCGACGTCCTGACCGACAACCGGAACCGAACGGGCGCCGAGATCCGCGGGGTGTTCACCAAGCTGGGTGGGTCGATGGCCGAGCCCGGGGCGGTGAGCTGGCAGTTCGCCCGTCGAGGTCAGATCGTCACGGGCGAGGGCTTGACCGAGGACGACGTGATGATGGCGGCGCTCGACGCCGGCGCCGACGACGTGGTGGCCGAGGGCGACCGGTTCCGCGTCGACACCGACCCGTCGGTCGTGTTCGACGTGAAGGAGGCGCTCGACGCGGCGGGGATCGAGGTCATCTCGGCCGACTCGCCGTTCGTGTCCGAGAACCTGGTGCCGGTGACCGAGACCGGTGATGCGAAGGCGGTCGTGCGGATCCTCGAGGCCCTCGAGGACAATGACGACGTGCAGGACGTGTTCGCCAACTTCGACATCAGCGACGAGCTCATGGAGGAGGCCAGCGCATGAGTGTGGGTGTGGGGGATCGCGCTCCCGACTTCACGCTGCCAGGCACGGGCGACCAGGAGTACTCGCTGTCCGACTACGCCGGGTCGCCGGTGGTGCTCGTCTTCTACCCGGGCGACAACACCCCGGTCTGCACCCGCCAGCTCAACTCCTACAACGACGAGCTCGCGCAGTTCACCGACGTCGAAGCGCAGGTGCTCGGCATCTCGGCGCAAGACGTCGAGAGCCACGACACGTTCTCCGACAAGCACGGGTTCGCGTTCCCGCTGCTCGCCGACACCGACAAGAAGGTCGCCGGCGACTACGGCACGCTCGGCCCCCTGGGCTTCCCCCGGCGCAGCGTGATCATCGTCGACGGTGATGGCATCGTGCGCTACGCCCACCGGGCCATCGCCGGTCTCACCTTCCGACCGGTGTCGGAACTGATCGACGAACTCAAGAAGCTCTCCTGATCTTCGCCCGGCCAGGCGGGCGCTCGATCAGCTGAGCCCGAACCACGGCTCGGCGGCGAGGTCTGACTCGACCAGCTCGCGATCCTCGGCGTCGGCGATGTCGACCGCTTCGGCGAGGCGGCGTTCCTCGGCTGCAGCGTCGAGGTCGCCGAGGCTGGCGAGGACCCGCGCGCGGAGTTCGTGGGCATACGCCTGGTCGAAGTCGGCGGCCGAGTCGCCCGCCTCGGCGGTGAGCGTGGCGCAGCGGTCCGCATGTCGCCGGGCGGCCCCACCCTCGCCGAGCGCGAGGTGCGCCTTGCCGACCAGGTAGCTCGCGCGGGCGCGCTCGATCGCCCCCGGCTGAGTCGCGAGGCGCCAGTGGTACATCGATGCGGAGGCGGCGGCGAGCAGAGCGTCGGCGCCGTCCGGGTCGGTCTCGAGGTCGTCCCGTCCGAGCAGACCCCACGTGGTGTTGTTCGCGTCGACGGCCAGGCGTCGGTGCCACTCGGGCGTGCCCGGTTCGGGTGGAGTCGACTCGGTCACGTGCCACACGTTGCGCGGGCTGCCGGTCGGCTGTCAATCGAGTGGCGAGGAATCCGCCGGTGTGATGTCACGATCCGACGGCCCGAAACGTCGACCGGGCATGCAGGACGATCAGAACGACATCTCCACGTCCGATCCCCGCCGCGTCGAGTGCGCCGTGGTCGGTGCCGGACTCGCCGGACTCACCGC
>JBCCTP010000478.1:0-3551 GCA_039198505.1 Actinomycetota bacterium
ACATACGTCAAGAACTGACTCGCCGACCCCGGATCCGACTCGACCTGCAAGATGTACCGCGACCCGTCGAACGCCAGCCCCGTCGAACTCGCCGTCCCCGAGATCCGCGGCTCGGCCACATCCACACCGATCCGATTCGTATCCGCCACCAGATCCTCGAACGACGGATACGACACATACGTCAAGAACTGACTCGCCGACCCCGGATCCGACTCGACCTGGAGAACCAGGTCGGTCGGACTGATCGAGGCGGCGGCCACGCTCCCCGAGTCCGTTGCCACGGTCACAACGCCCGCCATCGCGAGCGCCGCCGCTGCTGAGATCCACCGCTTCATGTTCCCCGTCCTTTCGTCGCTGGGCGTGACCGTAGTCACCGCACAAGGGGGCGATGTGCGGGAAACACCGACGGTGACGCCGTCGACGCGGCGCGCAGCGAGACGGCGGGAACGTCTCAGCCGCTCGGAGACGCGAGACGGACGAAGTCGGCGACGGCGCGGTCGGCTCGCTCCTGGATCGACCGGGCGGTCGGAGCCGACTCGCCGAGGAGAGCGCGGATCTGGGTGTCCCGCACCACCAGTCCGTAGAGCAGTTCGAACGCCTCGGCGGGATCCTCGATGCGCAGGTTGCCGGCCTCACCGAGGTGGGCGAGATACCGCTCGACGATGGGACCGACGCGGTGGCGGCCGCTTGCGAGCAGCGTCTCGGCGAGAGTCGGTGACGACATCGCGGCCTGATTGAGCGCGAGCGACCCGGGGCTGGTGAGCAGCGTCAGGAGTCCGACCGCGTACGCGGTCAGCACGGCGACCGGATCGTCGTCGGAATCGAGGGCGGTGGCGATCCGCTCGGCCGACTGGTCGGCGTTGGCCTCGATCAGCGCCGAGAACAGACCCTCCTTCGACCCGAACCAGCTGTACAGCGTCTCCTTCGACGCGCCGGCTCGCCGGGCGACGGCGAGCATCGTGACCTTCTCGTAGCCGTGTTCGATCAGCTCCTCGAGTGCGGCCTCGACGATCCGCCGTTCGCGCTCCTCCCGCTCGCCGGCACGAGGACGTCCGCGTCGGGACGGAGTGTCGGACCGTGTCGTCGTCGCCTGGGTCGTCGCGGATGTGTTCGTCGGCATCGATCGAGAATCTCCTTGACAAAGCGTACCCGATCGTACGAATACTTGTATCCGTACCCATCCGTACGATTATGAGGAGAACCCGATGACCACCACGATCCACCCCTCCCCCGAGACCGGCGCGACCTCCGTCGATGAGATCGAGGCCGTCGCCTCGGCGACCGCATCCGATCGGACGCCGCTGATGATCAGCGCGCTCGTCGCGCTGATCATCGGTCACCTCCTGCAGCTCGCCGCCGGCTTCGCCCAGGTCGAGCCGTTCCCGGCCGGCGACGTCCTCCCGATGATCGGCGCGACCGTCGCCCTCGGCGCCGCTGCGATTCCCCTCGTTCGGGCCCGACAGCGAGCCGGACTGATGCTCGGCATCGCCTTCTGCGCCCTGTCACTCATCGGGATGGGACCGCACAAGCTGTTCCTCGAGAACGGCTCGGTCATCGCCCCCATCGCGCTCATGGGCTTCGCGTTCGAGATCGTGTTCGTCCGAGCGGCGATCCTCGAACTGCGGCGCCGGTGACCGCCTGCCAGAGCTCCCTCGCCCGCTCCCCCGACCCCACACCTCGTTCTCGTGAACGTCTGACCGGGCAGGCGGGTCAGACGTTTCCGAGAACGCGGCCGGCAGGCTCAGAACGGGGAGGTGCTGACCGAGCCGGTCACGGCGGGGTCCCAGGCGGCTCGGCCGAACACCTCGCGGACGTCACCCTCGAACGAGGTGAGCGGGTCGGACGCATAGTCGGGGTCGAACGAGTTCTGATCCCAGCGTTCGCAGAACTGAGCGCACCGGTCGAACCACGGGTGGTCTCGGTGCCGCTCCCGTCCGTCTCGGTCACCACCGAGGAAGTGGGCGTAGTAGTAGCTCTGGAACAGCCCGTGATGGAGGATCACCCAGTGGACGTCGGCCGGCACGAACGGCTGGAGCATCGACGCCGCCAACTCGCTGTGGTTGTAGGGAGCGAGATCGTCGCCGATGTCGTGAACGAGGGCTGCGACGATCCAGTCGACCGACGCTCCGTCACGGCGTGCGCGGGTGGCCGACTGGAGTGAGTGCTCCAAGCGGCTCACCCGGTAGCCACCCATCGATCCTTCGAGCCCGCCCAACCGGTCGAGCACTCGGTCGGCGAGATGGGCGGCGAACGCTCGCTCATGTCGCTCGAGGAGCTCGTACTCCTCGGCGGTGCCGTCGGCCATGGCGGTGAACCCGACGACCTTGTCGGGGAGGTGGCCCTCGTGCGGTCGACGGACGATCGCGGGCTCGGTCATCCCGACAGGGTGCCACGCAGGCGGCGCAGCGTGAGGCGGTACATCGTGTCTGGTCCGTCGTGCTCGATGTAGCAACCCTGCAGGTGCCGTGCGCCGGACGCCGCGTCGAACGCAGTGCGACCGTGGAGCGCCCGGTGGTTGTCCATGAACATCACGTCGCCCGGCTCCAACCGGAACGTCGCCTAGTGAGCGGGATCGTTGAGCCATTCCGTGAGCCATCGGCGACCCCGGTACCACGCGTCGAGATCGTCACCAGGGCGCGGCAGCGGGGTGTCGAGCCGACTGCTGAGGCGGATGCCGCGGAAGCGACCGTGGCGATCGAACTCGAAGACGTGGCCGCTGTTGAACGCGGTGTCGTCACTGCGGTCGTACCGGAAGCCGACCTCGACCTCCACCAGAGCTCGGAACCACGAGCGCTGCTCCTCTCGCACGGCCTGTGCGGCCGCGAGCCCGTCGACGATCGTGGAGTCTCCACCCTGCGCGTCGTTGACGATGCAGTGCAGCAACTGGATCCCCGGCGGGTCGATCCGGTACGGCTGGTCGGTGTGGGCGAGCAGCTCGACCGACGTGTACGCGAGGTCGGTCGCACGGGGCTCGACGCGCACGTCGAAGGTCCACCCGAAGTTCTGCCCGGAGATGTAGCCCAGCCGATTCGCCACACGTTCGACGGTGCCGTGCTCCGCCGGCGTGTTGCGGAACACGACGTACCCATGTCGGTAGAACGCGTCGAGGAAGCGGAGGACGGCGTGCGGGTCGGCCTCCGAGTCGCACCACCCGATGCTCGCCCAGTCCACATGAGGAGGTGTCGCGAGCGGGGCCGTCCACGGCTCGGAAGGAGGCGGAGCTTCCGGATCGTGCGTCCACCGCAGGTCGCGGAGAATCGTGGCGAGATCGAGTCGAGCGACGTGTCCGTCGGAGAACCGCACGACCACGAGGTCGTCGCAGATCTCGGCGCCGACGACGACGAGATCGCACGGGACGTCGAACGGCGTGAAGAGGCGCTGCCGGTTCGTCGGGTCGACCTGCCCGTGCTCGGTGCTCCGGTCCCGCAGCCAGAGCGGGTGCAGTTCGGTGTCGTGGCCGCTCCAGGTCAGCTGGAGCCCGCCTCCGGCCAGCTCGGCCTGCGGCGCCGGAGGAGCGTCGAGCAGCGTCATTCCTGATCACTCTGACCGAC
>JBCCTP010000479.1:0-3543 GCA_039198505.1 Actinomycetota bacterium
CCGTCGACCCCAGGGCTCGACGGAACGACTCGTGGCCGCAGGTCTCGGGTTCGGCGCACCACTCGGGTGAGGTCGGGAGACGTCGGGCGACCTCGGGTGACCGATGTCCCGCCCGTTCGGAGAGGAACCGCCGAGGACGGCGGTACGTTCGGACGCCTCCGGCCCATCGGCCGTTGGGCGTCGCTCGGGAACTGCTCCGGCATCACGCCGTCGAACGCAGTCTCAGAACGGATCCCCCACCATGACCACCCTTGCCCCTGCCCGCGCTCCGCGTGCCGACGAACGAACCGACATGACTATCGACGACTCATCCAGCGCGCCCGCGGCGACCGACGCCGCGTCGTTCGCCGACCTCGGTCTCCCCGACATGCTGGTCGAGCGGCTGCGCCGCAACGGTGTCCTCCAGCCGTTCCCCATCCAGGCCGCCGTGATCCCCGACGCGATGTCGGGTCGTGACGTCACCGGGCGCGCGCCGACCGGTTCGGGCAAGACACTGGCGTTCGGGCTCCCGCTCGTCGCCGGCCTCGACGACGCGGCGTCGCGTCGGCCCGTCGCCCTCGTGCTCTCGCCGACCCGCGAGCTCGCCGAGCAGATCGTCGACGAGGTCGACCCCTACGTCCGGGCTGCGGGCCATCGCTCGATCTCCGTGTACGGCGGCGTGGGCTACGGCAAGCAGACGTCCGCCATCAAGAGCGGCGCCGAGCTCGTGGTCGCCTGCCCCGGACGACTCGAGGACCTCATCGAGTCCGACTCCGTCGACCTCTCGGACGTCACGACCGTCGTGATCGACGAGGCCGATCAAATGGCGGACATGGGCTTCCTGCCCGCGGTACGTCGGATCGTCGACCTCACGCGATCCGACCGACAGGTGATGCTGTTCTCGGCCACGCTCGACGGCCCCGTCGCGAAGCTCGTGGCCGACTACCAGACCGATCCGGCACGTCACGAGGTCGGTCCCGTCGGTCCCGACCTGTCGGCCGCACACCACCTCTTCTGGAACGTCGACAAGCTCGAGCGCAACGACCACGCGGCCGACCTGGTGCAGCATCTCGGACCCACGATCGTGTTCGTCCGCACGCGCCACGGCGCCGATCGCGTCGCGAAGCGACTCAGCAAGGGAGGCGTGCGCGCCGAGGCGATCCACGGCGGACGCAACCAGAACCAGCGAGACCGTGCGCTCGCCGCGTTCAAGAAGCGCGAGGTCGGTGCGCTGATCGCCACCGACGTGGCCGCGCGTGGCATCCACGTCGACGGTGTCGAGGCGGTCGTGCACTACGACCCGCCGAACGACGGCGCCGTGTACCAGCACCGATCGGGACGGACCGCCCGCGCCGGCGCGAGCGGCATCGTCGTGTCCTTCGTCGACCGCTCGATGAAGAAGGCGGTCTCCGGGATCCAGAAGGAGCTCGGACTCCGGATCGACGTCACGCAGCCGGATCTCGACGAGATCGATCGCATCCGTGCCTCCCGGTCGGAGCCCAGCGAGAGTGGCGGCGACGCCGACACCACCGACCTCACCGCGTCGGGCGCGACCGTCGGTGCGAACACCGGCACCGACACCGACGCCCGAGAGCGCGGTGTCGTGAAGTTCTTCAACGCAGCCCGCGGCTACGGATTCATCCAGCTCGATCGCGGGGGCGACGACCTGTTCGTCCACCACACCAACATCGCGATCGACGGGTTCCGCACCCTCGACAACGGCGCTCGGATCTCGTGCGAGATCCGCCCGGGTCGCCGCGGACCCGAGGCGTTCGAGGTCACGCTCGCCTGACGACGGCAGATGGTGGCGCCGCGCCGTGCCGGGCACCGCGCGGCGTCCCTAAGGTGCTGTCGTGCACGACGATCGCGAGCTCGCGGAGCGGCGGATCGCACGTGAGCTGAACGAGCGGATCCTGCCGGCGGTCCATCGCGAGACCCGTCCACTCACTCTGTGTGCCGGCGAACGGCTCGACGCACTCGCACCGTTCGAGGCGGGCACCCGCTGGGGCGAGGCGTGGGGCACCACCTGGTTCGCAGCAGCCGGCACCGTCCCGCGCGACTGGCGCGATCGTGGCGGAACTCGCGTCGAGGCGCTGATCGACCTCGGCTTCAGCCGAGCGGGACCGGGATTCCAAGCCGAGGGCCTCCAGGTCCGGTGTGCCACCGACGGCCGGATCGTTCCCGTCGTGGGCATCCACCCGCGTCGCATGACGGTGCCGGTCGACCTCGACCTCGACCGAGATCCGTCACCGTCACCGTCGGATGCCACCGGCGACGACGGCACGCCGATCCGCCTCCTCGTCGAGGCGGCGTCGAACCCGTCGTTCCCGCAGTTCGCGCCGTCGCCCGACGGCCGACTCGCGAGCGCGCCGCCCGGTCCGCGGTACCGGTTCCGACGAGCCGAACTCGTGCTGACCGACGTGGAGATCGAGGCGCTCGTGCACGACATCGACGTCGCCGACGGCCTGATGCGTGCGCTTCCCCTCGGTGACCCCCGCCGGGCAGCGATGCGGGCGGCCATCGTGGCCGCGCTCGACGCGTTCCCGGACGTGGCCGCCGCCCGGTCGGCCATCGCACCGGTGCTCGCACCCTGGCCGCCGCGTCCCGGAGGCGACGCACGGCACCGGATCGTGGCGACCGGTCACGCTCACATCGACACCGCGTGGTTGTGGCCGCTGCGCGAGACGGTCCGAAAGTGCACGCGCACGTTCGCATCGGCGGTCGACCTCGCCCGACGCGATCCCGACCACGTCTTCTCGTGCTCGCAGGCCCAGCAGTACGCATGGATCGAGGAACGTCACCCCGAGCTGTTCGACGAAATCGCCGCCGCGGTCGAGCGGGGCCAGTGGGAGCCCGTCGGTGGGATGTGGGTCGAGGCCGACATGAACCTCCCGTCCGGCGAGAGCCTGGCGCGCCAGATCGTGATCGGCCAGCGATGGTTCGAGTCGCGCTTCGGTCGCCGGTCGACCGAGATGTGGATCCCCGACGTGTTCGGCTATCCCGCCGGCCTCCCGCAGCTGTTCGCCGCGGGCGGCATGTCCCGATTCGTCACGCAGAAGCTCTCGTGGAACAAGCAGAACCGGTTCCCCCACCACACGTTCTGGTGGGAGGGGCTCGACGGCACCTGCGTGCTCACGCACTTCCCGCCGGTCGACACGTACAACGCGGAGATCACCCCCGACGAGGTCGTCGGCTCGGTCGAGCGCTTCCGGGACGCTGCGTGGAGTCGGGTGTCGCTGATGCCGTTCGGGTACGGCGACGGCGGAGGTGGTCCCACGAAGGAGATGCTCGAACGAGCGCGGCGCATGGCGGCCGCCGACCCCCGGATCACCCTCGAGATCGGTCGACCGTCGGACGTGTTCGAGGCGATCGAGGCCGAGGCGTTCGCAGGTGCACCGGTTCCGGTCTGGCGAGGTGAGCTCTACTTCGAGACGCACCGCGGCACGCTGACGAGCCAGATCCGGACCAAGCTCGGGAATCGTCGGTGCGAGCGGCTGCTGGTCGAGGCCGAGCTGTGGGAGGCGACCCGGGCCGTCGACGGACTCGAACCGTTGCCGCACGACG
>JBCCTP010000480.1:0-3519 GCA_039198505.1 Actinomycetota bacterium
CCGACTCGCTCGTGCGGATGAAGCGGGGCGTGTACCTCGTCAACTGTGCGCGGGGTCCGCTCGTCGACGAGGCAGCGCTGATCGACGCTCTCGACTCCGGCCGCGTCGCAGGAGCCGGTCTCGACGTCACCGATCCCGAGCCTCCCGATCGCGACGCTCCGATCCTCCGGCACCCCCGGGGTGATCGTGACCGGCCACGTGGCGTCGAGCACCACGACCGGACGCCGTCGACTGTTCGAGCACGCGCTCGACAACGCCCTCGCAGTGCTCGCCGGCGAGCCGGCGTCCGTCGTGCCCTGACGGCGATCGGACCTCACCGCGACCGAACCCGACGACCTCGCGGTGTGTCACACTCGCCGCCATGGCGATGCTCCCTTCACTGCGCGACCTCTGGCGAGAGGGCGGCACCGCGCTCGGTGGATGGCTGTCGGTCCCGACTCCGGTCTCGGCCGAGATCGTCGCCCGGACCGGCGTCGACTACGTGTGCATCGACGCCCAGCACGGCGCTGTCGAGTACTCGGACGCCGTGGCGATGATCCAGGCGATCCTGCTCGGCGGGTCGCGCCCGATCGTGCGCGTGCCCTGGAACGAGCAGGGAATCATCGGCAAGATGCTCGACGCCGGGGCGCAGGGGGTGATCGTGCCGATGGTCAACACCGTCGCCGACGCGGAAGCGGTCGTCCGTTCGTGCCGCTACGCACCGCACGGAGGCGCGCGGTCATGGGGCCCCGGGCTCGCCTCACCGCGCGTCGACGGTCACTACCTCGACTGGGCGGCCGATCACGTCGCCGTGATCCCGATGATCGAGACCACCGAGGCCCTCCGGAACCTCGAGGCGATCCTCGCAGTCGACGGCATCGATGCCGTCTACGTCGGACCGGCCGACCTGTCGCTCACCCTCGGTCTGATGCCGCAGAACAACGACGGGGAGGCGCCGTTCGACGAGGCGCTCGGCCGCATCGTCGCGGCGTGTCAGGCGGCCGGCGTGGTGCCGGGGATCCACGCGTCGGGGGCGCTCACGCCGGCGCGTCGCGCAGCCGGATTCCGCATGATCACCGTGTCGACCGACAGCCTGGCCATGCGGGCGGGCTTCCTCGACGAACTCGAGCGAGCCCGCTCCGACTCGAGCGACCCGGCAGCCGGCGGCGACCTCTACTAGCGACAGTCTGGGTCAGGCACACTCTGTCGCCCGACTCAGGCTGGCCGGCCGAGACCAACCCGACGTCACCCCTTTCTCGGACGACGGAGGCGCTTGTTCCGGCGGGCGGCGTCGACCAACACGGCCTCGATCTGGGCGTTCACCGAACGGAACTCGTCGGCGGCCCACTCCTCGTAGACGTCGTAGAGCTCCTGAGGGATGCGCAGCAGGTACTGCTTGCGCTGGCGGGCCATGGCCGGAGACCTATCGCGACAGCGTCCCGACGTTCACGACGGGGTTGGTGGGCTGGTCGCTCGCGATGACCGTCATGAGGTTGGCTGCGAACGTCGCCTTCCGGTCCTCGTCGAGGGTGATCGACTCTCCGTCGACGTCGTCCTCGAGACCGGCGACCGCGTCGCGGACCATCAACACCGCACCCTCGACGATCTTCTGGCGCGCCGCCACGATCGCTGCGGCCTGCTGGCGCCGGAGCATCGACTCGGCGATCTCGGGTGCGTACGCCAGGTCGGTGATGCGCGTCTCGATGATCTCGACGCCGGCGTCACCCACCCGCTCCTGCAGTTCGACCACGAGTCCGTCGTTCACCTGGCCGGTGTCGCCGATGAGTGTGGTGACGTCGTCGGCGTCGAAGGCGTCGTACGGGTACGAGCGGGCAAGGTGGCGGACGGCGGACTCGGCCTGGATCTCGACGTAGTCGGTGAAGCTGTCGACGCCGAACGTGGCCCGCGCGGTGTCGACGACGCGCCACACGACGACGGCGGCGATCTCGATCGGGTTGCCCCGAGCGTCGTTGACCTTCGACGTGAGCGTGGTGAAGTTCCGGACGCGCAGCGACACGTTCCGCGAGGTGTAGAGCGGATTGACCCAGCGCAGCCCGGCGACCGAGTCACTCCCCCGGTAATCCCCGAACAGCGTCAGCACCGCCGACTGGTTCGGTTGCACGATGTAGAAGCCGATCGTGACGACGACGAACGCGACCACGAGCACGATGCCCAAAAGGATCACCGGGAAGCTGCCGGCGATCCCGCCGATGATGAACGAGGCCACTGCGGCGGCGAGGAGCAGCACAGCGAGCAGGAGCATCGAGATGCCGTTCCGAGATCGGGCGGATGTCTCGACGAGTGCGGTGTCGGGGGTCGCGTCGGGGGTCATGTCGGCTGGTTCGTCCATCGTGGTCTCCTCGTCCTCGGAAGGAACGGTTGTATCGAAGTGATATCATATCGATATGGACCGAGTTCGCACCACCAGTTCCGCGTACTCACATCAACAGACCTCGCTGTGGCCGAACCTGATCCTCGTGGTCCCGTCCGTCATCGGTCTCGTCGTCACGCTCAGCCTGACCGCAACAGGTGATCTGTCCGCAGGCGCTGTCGTCCCGTTCGTCGTCCTTCTCGTGGTCGGCCTCATCCGCGCGACGTTCATCACACTGGAGACCGAGGTCTCCGCCGGAGAGCTGCGTGTTCGCTTCCGACCGCTCGGGCCCACGAAGGTCATCCAGCTCGACGCGATCACGTCACACGAGGTCGTGCGCCTCCCGTGGTACGCCGGCTACGGGGGCCTCGAGTGGCTGACGCCGCGGCGCGCCTGGCTCTGGTCGAGCTCGGGACGCAGCGCCATCGAGGTGCACCATCGCACCCGCGGCGGTCGAGAGACGCGGACCTACGTCGGGACCGACGACACCGCCGGACTCGACGCTGCGATCACCGCCGCAACGTCCCGCACATCGACCCACGCCTGACGGCGAACTCGTGCCCTCGCCGACCGAATGTTCCGTCGAGTCCCGGGCTCGACGGAACGATCAGCGGTCGCGGCGCCAGTCGATGCGGCGACGGTCGAGGTCGAGCTGACCCTTGAACGGGCGAGGCGGGAGCTCGTCGGGTGCCTGCGACGGATCGAAGTACGGCGCGTCGCCGATGATGGTGACGCGCTCGACGCGGCGGACCTGCGGCCAGTAGTCGGACGCTGCGTAGTGCTGAACCGCGCGGTTGTCCCAGAACGCGATGGTGTTCGGCTCCCACCGCAGCCGGACCTGGTACTCGGGGTAGGTCGCCTGCCGGTACAGCAGCTCCAGCAACTCGGCCGACTCGGCCGGATCCATGTCGTCGATCTCCTTCGTGAACTCGGCGTTCACGTAGATCGACGACCGGCCGGTCTCGGGATGCGTTCGGATCACCGGGTGGTGCGGGTTCGGGTACCGCTTCTCCATCTCGGCGACCTCGTCGTCGGTCGCTCCCCGCTTGCGCATCCCGAGCTTGAACCGGGTGAAGTCATGACGAGCGGTCCGTCCGGCGACCGCCTCCTTCACGTCATCGGGCAACCCCTCGTACGCCTCGGCCATGTCGGCGAACAACGTGTCGCCG
>JBCCTP010000481.1:0-3497 GCA_039198505.1 Actinomycetota bacterium
CGGGGCCGCTGTTGGCCATGGCGAACGAACCGACCTCGTACTGCCCCGCCTCCGGGAGTTCGTCGAGGGTCGAGTAGCCCGGTCCGCCTCGACCCGTTGCCGTGGGGTCGCCGCACTGCACGACGAACTCCTGGATGATCCGGTGGCACACCGTGTCGTCGAAGTATCGGTTGCGGGCGAGGAACACGAAGCTGTTGACGGTGCCGGGTGCCAACTCGGGGTCGAGATCGACCTCGATGCTGCCGACGTTCGTCTCGATGAGGGCCGTGTATTCGATGGCGTCGTCGAGGCACATCGGGGGCGCCTCGGAGAACTCCTGCGTGGCCTCGGCGGTGCCCTCGATCGGCGGACATCCGTCGGGGACGACCTCGTCGGGGTTGAGTGGCACGTCGGCCGCCGGCGCCGCGGCGGCGGTCTCGCCGCTCTCGTCGCCGTTCCCGCCGTCGTCTTCGTCGTCGCCGACGAACGCGTTGGCGATGACGCCGATCAGGAACACGGCGGCGACGGCCCCGACCACGATGAGCGCGATGCGGGCGTACCGGGTGCGACCGGCGCTCTGCTCGGCCTCGACGAGGGCTCGCTGTCGGTTGGCCTTCTGACGCTCACGCTTGGCGGTTCCCACAGGCGGGGCAGGCTATCGGTCGACCCGGGGAGGTGATCCGCGGCACGGCCGTCCGGCCCGCGTCGGCGAGCGCGGTCACCGGTGCCCGGTAGCGTGTGTCCGTGGCACGGGTTCGTCTCTTCGCGTCGGCGCGCGACGCCGCCGGAACGGGATCCGACCGGATCGACGGCGCCACCGTGGCCGAGGTCCTCAGCGCTGCCGAGGAGCGATACGGCGACCGGTTCCGGGCCGTGTTGGGCACCTGCCGCGTGTGGGTCAACGGTGACGACGCCGGGCCCGATACGGTCGTGGGGCCCGACGACGAACTGGCGGTCCTTCCGCCGGTTTCGGGAGGAACCTGAATGAGCACCGATCTGCCCCCCACCGCCGCCGACGACCCGGAGACCGAGCCGGGCCAGCTGAGCCTCGACGAGTTGCGGGGCCTGCGCAACCGTCTGCAGCGTGAGGACGATGCGGTCTCGTACGTGCGTCGCGTGGCGCAGGCACGTCTCGACCTCGTCCAGACCGAGCTCGAGCGTCGCGCCGACGGCAACGAACTCGGAGCCGTCACGGCAGTGCTGTCGCAGCACCTCACCGGCGGGCCGGCGCGCCCCCCGCGGCCGCCGCTGCAGGACGAGGACCTGGACGACAACGACCTCGCCGTCGAACTCGATCGGATCTGCGCCGAACTGCACTTCGGTCGGCTCGACGAGCTGAACGAGGGCGAGCTGACGGCACTGTCCGACGCCATCGGTGAGTTCGAGCAGCGCGTGTCCGCCGATCGTCGGCTCCGCTTCGACCGGATCGACGCACTCAGCGCCGAACTCGTGCGGCGGTATCGAGACGGCGAGGCCACGGTCGACTCGTTGCTCGGCGACTGAGTCGCCGCAGCTGATCCCGGTGTCCGTTCCGCCGCACCGCCGTCCGGTCCGACGGGTCGGCGTCATTTCCCTCCACACGT
Organism: Actinomycetota bacterium; assembly: GCA_039198505.1. Taxonomy (GTDB): domain Bacteria; phylum Actinomycetota; class Acidimicrobiia; order Acidimicrobiales; family Ilumatobacteraceae; genus Ilumatobacter_A. Next base: position 1,563 of record JBCCTP010000481.1, read on the forward strand.
CGCCGCTCCTGCAACCCGGGTCCGGCGACAGCGGTGGGATGAACGTGTACGTGCGTGAACTCGCGTCGGCGCTCGCCCAGTCCGGAACCGAGTGCGTCACGTTCACGCGAGCCGACCGCGAGGGACTCCCGCCGGAGGTCCTGGTCGAGCCGGGGTATCGGGTCGTGCACGTCGAGGCGGGTCCCCACCACCTCCCGAAGGAGGCGCTCGTCGAGACCGCCGACGAGTTCCGCCACGGGGTCCTCGACTGGGTCGATCGCAACGGCCCACTCGACGTGATCCACGGGAACTACTGGTTGAGCGGACTCGTCGGGCACCGTCTCAAGCACGACCTCGACGTTCCGTTCGTGTCGACCTTCCACACGCTGGCTCGGGTCAAGGCCGAGGGCGGGGACCCCGAGCCCGAGTGGCGCGACCGAGCCGAAGCCGAGATCATCAGCTGCTCCGACGCGATCTGCGTGAGCTGCGTCGACGAGCAGGACCAGTTCCGGCGGCTCTACGGCGAGCCGCGGGGGCGGCTCGAGATCGTGTCCCCCGGTGTCGAGCACGCGTTCTTCGCGCCGGGCGCGCAGGCCGGCGCCCGACATGCGATCGGCGTCGACCCCGACCGGCCGATCGTGCTCTTCGTGGGTCGGATCCAGCCGCTGAAGGGGCCCGACGTCGCCATCCGGACCCTCGCGGGGCTCGATCGGCTCGGTCTCGGTGACGCCCGGCTCCTCGTCGTGGGCGGCGCGAGCGGTCTCGACGGCGACGCCGAGACGCAACGGGCACACGATCTCGTCGCCGAGCTCGGTCTGGTCGACCGGGTGCAGTTCGTGCCGCCGCAGCCGCACCACATCTTGTCGTCGTACTACCGGGCGGCGGACGTCGTGCTCGTCCCCAGCCGGAGCGAGAGTTTCGGCCTGGTCGCGCTCGAGGCGGCCGCCTGCGGGATCCCGGTCGTGGCGAGCGCCGTGGGCGGTCTCCTCACCCTGGTCGACCACGGTCGCACCGGGTGGCTCGTCGAGGGTCGCGACCCGGCGGACTACGCCCGAGCCGTCGCCTCGATCCTGCACGACGACGCTCTCGCCACCTCGATGAGCCGGCTGGCCGTCGAGGCGGCCTCGCAGTACACCTGGCGCGCCGCGGCGGCGAAGCTCCGTTCGCTCTACTCCGATCTCGTGGTCGAGGAGCTGCTCGCCTGCGCGTGAGCCGGGCGACGTGACGTCACCCAGGGTTGGCGTGTGTCCGTGCGACGGCGTAGACCCTCGGACATGGACGTCCCGCTCGACAGCGCCGCACTCGCCGTGCTCGAACGCCGCCTCGACGAGTGGATCGGTGAGCTCGCCGCCCAGCACGATCACATCGCGGCGGTGGACCGCGGCGAGGGCGACGTCCTGCGGTGGTACGTGCGCATGACCGGCGACGAGAAGGACTTCACCACGGTCTGGTTCACGCTCGGCCAGCGGACACTGCGCCACGAGACGTACGTGATGCCGGCCCCCGAGGAGAACGACCGCGAGTTGTACCTCTCGCTCCTGCGCCGCAACGAGCGACTGGTGGGGGCGCACTTCTCGATCGGCGACGAGGACGCCGTGTTCCTGCGTGGCGAGGTCCCGAACGACGGGATCGATCGGGACACGGTCGATCGGATCCTCGGCACGGTGTACTCCACGGTCGAGCAGTCGTTCGGGGCGTTGATCCGGATCGGCTTCGCCTCGCGATTCGCCTGACCGGCCCGGCGGAGGACGGGGCGACGTCAGCGCATCCGGCCGAACGGGCGGGATGAGCTGACGTGAGTCGTCGGGCCGACGGGAATCTTCGCGATCTGCTTCCGCTCGTCGAGGTTCGCGACGCACGGAGGGGGTGACCGGGCGGGCGCGCTCGAGGGAGTCGGCACACACCTCTGCGCTCGCCCGGTCACCGATCGTTTACGGTCCCGATCGTGAGCGACTC
>JBCCTP010000482.1:0-3493 GCA_039198505.1 Actinomycetota bacterium
CGTCGGCGGCGAGGCGTTCACGCGCTCGCTCGCCGAGAGGATCGTCGACCGGCTGCCCGGCGTCGAGATCCACAACGAGTACGGACCGACCGAGGCCGTCGTCGGATGCATGGACCACGTGTGGTCGCCCGACGTCGACCTCGGACCGAACGTGCCGATCGGTCGGCCGGCACCCGGCGTCCGGCTCCACGTCCTCGACGACGCCGGTCAACTGGTGCCCCGTGGCGTCGCAGGCGAACTGCACATCTCCCGCACCGGGCTCACGTCCGGCTACGTCCACCTGCCCGACCTCACCGCCGAACGGTTCACGACGCCCCCGGTCGTGGGTGAACGGACCTATCGGACCGGCGACCTCGTCCGGTACGTCGACGCGTCGACGATGGAGTACCTCGGGCGGATCGACGAACAGCTCAAGGTCAACGGCGTCCGGCTCGAACCCGCCGAGGTCGAGACGGCGCTCGAAACCCACCCCCGCGTCGCGACCGCCGCGGTGCGCCTGTGGACCCCCAGCTCGAACGGTGCGACCCAGCGATGCCACCGCTGCGGGCTCGGCTCCGACGTCCCCGGCATCTCGTTCGACGACGACGGGGTCTGTTCGGTCTGCTGCGACTTCGACGCCGTCCAGGAACAAGCGTCGGGCTACTTCGGCGGCGAGAGCGACCTCATCGAAGCGCGCGACCGGGCGCGGGCGCGGCGCACCGGCGACCACGACGTGCTGCACCTGCTGTCGGGGGGAAAGGACTCGACCTACGCGCTGCATCGCCTCGTCGAGCTCGGCTTCGAGGTCAGTGTCCTCACGCTCGACAACGGATTCCTCAGCGACCAGGCGATGGCCAACATCCGCCGAACGGTCGACGAACTCGGGGTCGACCACGTCTTCGCGTCGACCGACGCGATGAACGAGATCTTCCGCGACAGCCTCGAGCGGTACAGCAACGTCTGCAACGGGTGCTTCAAGACGATCTACACCTTCGCCGTCAACCGTGCGCTCGAGCTCGGGATCCCGATGATCGTCACGGGCCTCTCGCGCGGGCAGCTCTTCGAGACCCGGCTGACACCCGGCCAGTTCGCGCTCGACCGGTTCGATCCCGACGCCATCGACCAGGCCGTCGTCGAGGCGCGCAAGGTGTACCACCGCACCGCCGACGCCGTGTCTCGACATCTCGACACCTCGGTGTTCGACGACGACGACGTGTTCGAACGGGTCGAGTTCCTCGACTTCTATCGGTACGAGCACGTCGAGCTCGATCACCTGTACCGGTACCTCGACGAGCGGGCGCCGTGGATCCGTCCGACCGACACCGGGCGGTCGACCAACTGCCTCATCAACGACGTCGGGATCTTCGTCCACACCTCCGAGCGGGGGTTCCACAACTACGCGCTCCCGTACAGCTGGGACGTGCGGATGGGCCACAAGGAGCGCGACGACGCGCTCGACGAACTCGACGACCACTTCGACAACGACGAGGTGCGACGCATGCTCGACGAGGTCGGCTACCAACCGAATCGCCGCGAGATCCTGGCCGCCTGGTACACGACCACCGAAGTGCCTGCGGTCGATCTCGACCCCGACGAGCTCCGACGCCACCTCGCCGATCACCTGCCCGACCACGCGGTCCCGTCCGCCTTCGTCCGCATCGACTCGGTCCCACTGTCGGCCAACGGCAAACTCGACGCCGTCGCGCTGCCGGCACCGACCCGTCGGCACCGCGACGCGTCCACCGGGTACGTGCCCCCGAGCGGATCGGTCGAGGAAGCACTGGCCGAGTTGTGGGCGCAGATCCTCGGCGTCGACCGGGTCGGCGCCGACGACGACTTCTTCGATCTGGGCGGGACCTCGCTCGACGCGCTCGGGATGATCATGAACGTCTCCGAGACCTATGGGATCAAGGTCCCGGACGAGGACGCCTTCCGCCACCGCACGGTGAGCGAGCTGGCGGTGGTCGTCGAGCGTCTGGTCCTCGCCGACATCGAGTCGATGGACGATGCGGCGGTCGCCGACGCGCTCGGGGACTGACCGTTGGGCGACCTCTCCGCCGACAAGCGCCGCCTCCTCGAACAACGGCTCGGGAAACGGCCTGCGGCGAAGACCGCGGCACCGGTGGGCATTCCGCGCCGACCCGACGGTCCGCCACCTCTCTCGGCCGGTCAGGAGGCGATCCGGTTCGCGGTGTCGGCTCGACCGCTCGAGCCGGTCTACAACGTCGTCCACCGACACCTCGTCGACGGACCGTTCGATCCGTCGGCCTTCGAGACCGCACTGCGCTCCGTCGTCGAGCGACACGAATCACTGATCACCTCGTTCGGCACGGACCGTCGAACGCTCGACATCGCCGACGCCGTGTCGTTCGACTTCCTCCAGATGACCGACGGCGAGACGACCGGCGACGATGCGTCTGATGGCGGTGACGCGCTCGCCCGATTCGAGCGAATCGCGACCGACCAGGCGACGACACCGTTCGATCTCGTCGACGGACCACTGCTGCGCTGCGTGTGCGTGGAGCTCGGACCGGACCGACATGGGCTCGTCCTCGCCCTCCACCACCTGTCGGCCGACGCAGCGTCGTTCGGCATCCTGTGGCGCGAGCTCGACCTGTCCGCTCGTGGGAGGCCGATCACCACCCCGTCGGTGCGCTACAGCGACCACGCCGTCTGGCAGCGCAGCCAGATCACCGATGACGACCGCACGTTCTGGGCGGAACGGCTTCCCTCCGATGCCGTGGCACCTCGGCCCGACCTCGCAGCTCCGTCGACGCCGACCGACGCCGACCGGCGATCAGCCGGATATCTGACCGTCCCCCTCGGCGTGACGCCTGCGGCGCTGGCCGACGCGGGACTGCGCTCCCAGCCGTTCTTCCTCGCCTGTCTCGCCGATCTGCTCGATCGGTACGACGCGGCGGCACTCGAGGAGCCCGCAGGCCGGCGCGCACCGGCAGCGACCACCATCGGGATCGCCGGCTCGGTCCGCGATCACCCCGATCTCGACGACGTCATCGGGTACTTCCTCAACACGCTGCCGCTGTCGGTGCCCGTCGACCGAGACACCACGATCGCCGACCGTGTCACCGCCGTGGAGGGTGCCCTGGCCACGGCGCTCCGCCATCGCCACGTGCCGTACCACGAGATCGTGTCGGCGCGCCGGGCGAACGGTGACCGCGAACCCGATCCGATCTCGGTCCTGTTCGTCGTCGACGAGAGCTTCGACGCGTCGTTCGGCGACGCCGAGGTCACGTCCGACCTCGTCCACAACGGCACGGCGGTCGCGCCCCTGACGATGTTCGTCCGACCCGTCGCCGACGGATTCGAGGCGTCGGCCGAATGGGACACGACGAAGTTCGACGGGACGCGGGTCGCTGCGTTCCTCGACTCCTTCCCCATCCTGACCGAGTGGGCGTCCCGCCACTCCGACGAGCCGATCCCCGCCACGCTCCTGGCCGACGACGCCGTGGGGCCCCCGCTCGCCGACGCGGCCACCACCCTCACGCACACGATC
>JBCCTP010000483.1:0-3464 GCA_039198505.1 Actinomycetota bacterium
ACACTGTCCGGATCCGCCCGGGCCAGAAGCGGACACTGTCCGCTTTCGCCCAGGTCGGTGTGCGGCCGGGTCAGCTGCTCCAGAGTCGCTCGGCCATGACGCCGTTGCGGTGCTCGATCGCCTCCAATGCGTCGCACACGAGGTCCTCTCGATAGCGACGGCCGAGGACCTGCACGCCGGCCGGTCGGTCCTCCACGAGGTCCATCCCGATCACGCCGGCCGGAAGGCCCAAGAAGTTCACGCCGAAGGCGTGCATCGCCCGTTCGAGGACGCCGTTGACCGCCTCGAAGCTCCGCACGTCGAAGTCCCAGTCGTACATGGGCTGGGTCATGAACGGACAGAGGATGAGGGGGTGCTCGTCGAGGAACAGGTTCCACGTCCGTTGGATGCGAGTGCGGTCCCCGAGCGCCCACATGTAGCCGTCGCGGTCGAGCAGTTCGCCGGCATCGATCGTCCACTGGAGCAGCTGGCGGGTGTCGTCGCTGCCGAATCGTTCGACGACGGGGCCGAGCCCGACCGCGAGTTCCGTCGAGGCGGCAGCGAGCCACGAGCGGAACGCCTCCTCGATCGGTGGGGGAGCGATCTCGACCACTCGGTAGCCCGCGTCGTCGAGCTGCGACGCCGCTCGGTCGATGAGCGAGACGATGCCCGGATGGGGTGGATGAGGGCCCCAGTCGTGACTGACCGCGACGGTGAGGGGAGTTGGCAGGTCGGGGCCGCACCAGGGGACCGGAGGTGAATTCGGGTCACGCGGGTCGGGGGCGATCATCGCCTCGGTGGCGAGTCGGACGTCGGCGACGGTCGGGGAGATCATCCCGATGCACGAGATCGTCTGCGACAGCACGCCCCGCTCGGCCGACGACGACGAGTTGAAGGCCGGGACGCGGTGGGACGTCGGCTTGATCGTCGCCACACCGCATCCGAACGCCGGGAATCTCAACGACCCGCCGATGTCGCTCCCCTGGTGGAGTGGTCCGAAGCCCGCCGCAGCCGCTGCGCCCGCACCGCCGGACGAACCTCCGGGCGACGCCTCCGGGTGCCACGGATTCGCCGTGCGTCCGTACAGCGGGTTGAAGGTCGTGCCACGGATGCCGAACTCGGGCAGGTTCGTCCGCCCGATCACGATCGCCCCGGCACGTCGCAGGTTGCTGACGGCGGGCGCGTCGTCGGGAGCCAGCTTGTCCGCGAACGCGGTGACACCCGACGTCGTCGGCTCGCCGGCCACGTCGAGGTTGCCCTTGATCGTGACGGGCACGCCGTGGAGCGGCCCGATCGGCCCTCCCGCCCGACGTTGCTCATCGGCCTTCCTCGCGGCCGCACGTGCGCCGTCGGGGTCGACGGTCGTCAGCGCGTTGATCTCACCGTTGCGTGCGTCGATCCGCTCCAGCACCGACTCGACCACGTCGACCGACGTCAACTCGCCTCGGGCCATCATCGCGGTGGCGTCGGTCGCCGTCAGTCGCCAGGGCTCCATGCGGCGACGCTAGGAAGATGGTCGCTCGACCTCGACGACCAGGTGGAGGTGTTCACCGCGGCGTCATCGCCGCGACACCCGATGCCTCAGCTGTCCCCGGCGAGGCGCGCCGCCCCGCGCTCGACCATCCGCTTCAGATGAGAGTCGGAGTCCATGTCGATGGCCGTCGCACCGCCGTACTTCATGCGGCTGAAGCCCGGTTTGACCCCCGGCTGCAACGGCACCGTGAGCGTCAACGTGTGAGTTCGGGGAATGAAGCACTGGGCGTCGTCGCAGGCCTGGTAGCGGACGGCCACCTCGATGTCGATCGACGGGTCGGACTCGTGCGCGAGCGCTCGCCCGAGGTCGGTGTTGGCATAGACCGGGATCACGAAGTCGACCACTCCGCCCCAGACCTGCAGCGGCTGGTCGAGTCCCGGGAAGTCGAGCGGCTCGGTCGGTGGCGCCTCGATCGGCTCGCTGCGGAGTCCATCGGGCCCGTGCACGGTGATCTGCGTAGCCACCATTCCATCCGGGACCGGCTCGCCGTAGACGTGCAGTCCGTCGGGCATCTCGAAGCGCACGACGAGCCGCCGGCGTGGCCCGACCCGGAGCACACCGCCACCGCCACGCAGGAACGCAGTGATGCGGATGCCGTCGTCCTCGGCGATCGACTCGAGGGGCTCGTCGTCACCCGGCTCGATCCTGCCGGCGAAGCTGTCGAGGATCGTCTCGATGCCCTCGCGGTTGGCGAGGTGACGATTGAAGAGCTTGTCGACGATGATCCCCTCCTCGTTCACGAGGAAGAACCCCGGGAACGGAATCCCGTAGAAGGGCACGTCCTCCGGCTGGACGATCGTGTTGAGCACCCGGTACCGACGGATGACTCGTGATTCGACATCGGAGAGCAGCGTGAACTCGACGCCCGATGCGCGCACGTAGTCGGCGATGGCCTCGGTGTCGTCGTAACTGATCGCGTACAGCTCGTTGCCTTCGTCGCGAAGTCGACGCAGTCCCTGGTGCAGCTCCACGAGCTGCGTGAGGCAGGGCGGTCACCAGACCGCCGAGCGGTAGAAGAGCACCGCAGCCCGACGACCGGCGCGGTCGTCGTGGAACGTGACCGACTCGCCGAGGTGGTTCGGGAGGGTGAAGTCGGGTGCTGCGTCGCCGATCGCGAGACCCGGCGGGAAGTCGCCGGTGGGGACGACGCGCTGAGTGCTCGTGACCGGGAGCGGACCGGTGAATCCGTACTCGTCGGTGAACTGGTCATCGCTCATGGGGTCAGCTCCCTGGTCGAGGGTTGAGGTACTCGGGATGCTGACAGATGTGGTCGCCGATGGTCGACATGGCGTCGGCCAGTGCGGTGGTCTGCTCGCGGGTGAGCGGATCGAAGATCAGACGCTGGACGTCCTCGACGTGGAGCGGAGCGATCGCTTCCAACCGGGTCATGCCGACGTCGGTCAACGTGGCGTTCTTGGCTCGCCGGTCGTCGGGGTCGGCGGAGATCGCCACCTCGCCGCGCTCGACGAGCACCCGGATGCGGTGCGTCAGTCGGCTCTGTGACATGTCGGCGCCGTCGGCGAGCTCGCTCAGGCGAAGCGTTCGGTCGGGGGCCTCGGAGAGTGCCGCGAAGATCTGGTAGTGCACTGCCAGCAGGTCGTGGGCCTTGAGCGTGCGTTCGAACTCGGGGAAGGCCCGCGACACGATCGCCAGCAACCCCCTCCACGCGGTCTGTTGCGTCGCATCGAGCCACCGAGGTGCCGACTCCGGAGCCGTGTCGTCGGTCATGCCTCGATCCTAGTAGTTGACATGTCAAGCATTTGGAGATAACTTGACGTGTCAAGTACACAGTCCCGTCGACGACAGCTCCGAGGTGCTGCGATGACCACCCCCACGACCACCACGACCACCACGACACCCACGACCACCGGTCCCACGTCGACCGGGTCCGTTCGGCCCGTCGATCGCGTCATCGCCGCGTCCCGCACCGTCGAGGGCGGCGGTTTCGAGG
>JBCCTP010000484.1:0-3456 GCA_039198505.1 Actinomycetota bacterium
CTCGACCACTCGTCGGCTCCACAGGGCTCGGCCGACGTGCCACGCGTCCGGTACACCGACCCGGCGTTCGCCGCGCTCGAGGACGAGTACCTCTGGACCACCACGTGGCAGATGGCGTGCATGGAGGTCGACCTCGAACGGCCCGGCGATCACGTCGTGTACGACGTCGCCGACCAGTCGCTCATCGTCGTGCGGACCCACTCCGGAGCGATCCGGGCGTACCACAATTCGTGCCTGCACCGCGGGACGAAGTTGCGTGACGACGACGGACGCGTCGCCTCGTTCCGCTGCCCGTTCCACGGGTGGAAGTGGAACCTCGACGGCGAGCTCGCCGAGTTGCCGGCCGAGTGGGACTTCCCCCAGGTGTGGGAGCAGCCCGACTCGTGTCTCCCCGAGGCAGCCGTCGCCACCTGGCAGGGATTCGTGTTCGTCAACATGGCCGAGTCGGTCGGAGCCGAGGTCCCACCGTTCGACGGATACGCCGCCAAGCTGATCGAGCACTTCGACCGCGACTTCTCGATGTCCGACCGGTACCGCGCGTTCTGGGCGGTGAAGGAGGTGCCGGCGAACTGGAAGGTGGTGATGGAGGCGTTCGGCGAGGGGTACCACGTGATCGCCACGCATCCGCAGATCCTCGAGTTCACGGCCGACGAGAACAGCGAGTACTCGATCTGGCCCGACAACCCCGAGGTCACCCGGTTCGTCAACGGGTTCGGGGCGCAGAGCCCGCACCTGTCCGAACTCACACCGCAACAGGTCGTCGACGCGTATCTGTCGTTCTCGACCCGTCAGCCGAAGAACGCGCTCCCCGACGCCGTCAGGATCGACGTGCCCGACGACGCCAACCCGCGCGCGATCGTGGCCGAGATCTTCCGCGCCGGGTTGAAGGAGCGCTTCGACGCCGACCTGTCGGGACGCTCCGACTCCGAACTGCTCGACGCGCACCTCTATCACCTGTTCCCGGCGTTCGCCCCGTGGGCCGGGATCGGCCAGTCGCTCGTCTACCGGTGGCGCCCGGGTCCCACGCCCGACACGTCGTACATGGACGTGATCCGCATGGCGCCGCTCCCCGACTCGGGTGAGCGGCCCGCGCCGGCACCGCTCCAGCGACTGCAGCTCGAGCAGTCGTGGCACGAGGCCGACGAGATGGGCCAGCTCGCCGACGTCTTCGAACAGGACATGGCCAACCTCCCGAAGGTGCAGGCCGGGCTGAAGTCGAAGGGCAAGCGAGGCGTGAGCTTCGGGCTCTACCAGGAGACCCGGATGCGGATGCACCACCGCATGATCGACGAGCGCGTCGACGCAGGCCTGTCCCGCGACGGCCGCTCCACGACCGAACTCGACCCCTTCCGCACGCCGTCCGGCTAGTCCCGACTGTCCGCCTCCGCCCGGGCCAGATCCGGACACTGTCCGCTTTCGCCCAGGTCGGATCCGCGTCACTCTCGCGAGACTGACGAATCGGCGGACGGGTATCCTGGAGAGATGTCGAATCCCCTGTTCAACGAGAAGCGGATGGAGGAAGACCGCGCCGGGTGGGCCGCGCCCACGACCGGAGCGGCCGTGCTCGACGGTGTCCAGCACGCTCCCGGAACCCCCCTGAGCGATGGGCCGATCTCCCGTCACGAACGGGCGATGACCCTCAACGGAACGATCTCCGCGACGGCCTCGCTGTTCGTGCTGTTGCTGATCTCCGCTGCGTTCGGATGGTTCGCCTCCGAGGGTCCCACCACGGTCGACGGCCAGGACACCTACCAGTTCCCCGGCATCGCCACGATCGGCATCGTGGTCGGCTTCGTCGCCGTCATGGCCGCCTACTGGAAGCCGAACCTCGCCAGGTTCCTCGGCCCGGTCTACGCGATCTGTTACGGGTTCGCGGTCGGCGCGATCAGCCACGGGTACGAGACCTTCTACGACGGAATCGTGCTGCAGGCGGCCGGCGCCACCGTGGCGGTCGTCTTCGCCATGCTGGTGCTCTACCGCACCCGCATCATCAAGGTCACCGAGCGATTCCGCAAGATCGTCATCGGGGCGACGTTGGGCATCATGCTCCTCTACGTCGTGTCGTTCGTGATCAATCTGTTCGGCGGCTCGGTCCCGTTCCTCAACAGCCCGAGCCCGCTCGGCATCCTGTTCTCGGTGTTCGTGTGCGGTCTGGCGGCCTTCAACCTGGCGCTGGACTTCGACCTCATCGAGCGTGGTGTCGCCCAGCGGATGCCGAAGAGCTACGAGTGGGTCGCTGCGCTCGGCCTGGTGGTCACCATCGTGTGGCTCTACCTCGAGCTGCTCCGCCTGCTCGCCAAGCTCCAGTCCGACTGACGACCCCCGCTGCGTTCTCATGAACATGTGACACGCCTGCTGGGTCACGCGTCCACGAGATGAGCGAATCGAAGCGTCCTGCACGTGCGGCCGCCGTTGAGGCGGCCGCCGTCGCGTCCGGAGGCGGGGCGCTCGCTGCGCTCGTCGGCTGGCCGCTCGGGATCGCCCTCCCCGCAGCTGCGCTCGGAGCGGCGAATGGGGCGCTGGGTGGCTGGCGGGGAATCTACGAGTGGCGCCGGGCGCGCGGCTGGCTCGCTGCCGCCCTCGACTCCACGTGGGGTCTGCCGATGACCACCGCGTCGCTGTTCGCACACGTGGCCGGACGGATCCGCGGCGAACCGGGATTCGTGCCCGACCTCTCGGTCCGGCAGAACCGACACGTGTACCGACGGGGCTTTCAACCTCGTGGAGGATTCGCGATCACGCTCGGCAACGTCATCAACGGTGCGGGCGATGTGTCCCGCCCTCGGCGTCGCCGCCTCATCACCGATCACGAAGACGTCCACTGCTGGCAGGCCCGATGGTGGGGCCCGCTGTTCCCGGTGCTGTACGTCGGCTGGGCCGCCGCAGGCGCCGTCGGCGGCGCGGCGATCTGGCTCACCCGACGACGCTCCGAGCGCTTCGGCAAGGTCGTCGAGTCGTCCGCCTACTACCTCAATCCGTTCGAGTGGTGGGCGTACAGCCGCGACGACCACTGGCCGCCCGGCGGCAAGATCGTCGACTTCGGATGGGCCCGCCCGTGTTGCCGTCCGCTCGCCGCGGTCAGGAACCCGGAGACGGGACGCCGATCGCGCTCAGCAGGCTCACCAGTTCCGCGTTGAACTCGGCCGGGCGCTCCTGCTGCGTCCAGTGCCCGGCACCCTCGATCAGCCGGTGACCGCGGTAGTCGGGGAGCGTGAGCGCCTGCGACTCGACGTACTCCATGCGGTGCGAGATGACCGGGTCCTGCGCTCCTCCGATGAACGCACACGGCATCGGCGGAGCCGGGAGGTCCTTGGTGAGCTCCCAGTCGGCGTCGAGGTTGCGGTACCAGCTCACCGGCCCGAAGAACGAGGACATGCTGAACTGATCGACGTACACGGCGAGGTCGCGCTCGGTCATCCACGGCGGGACGCCGTCGGGGATCGCCTGACGCCGCGA
>JBCCTP010000485.1:0-3439 GCA_039198505.1 Actinomycetota bacterium
ACGAGGCGTTCGATCCGGCTGGCGAGTTCGCGCAGCTCGTCGAGCCGCCCCAGGACTTCGCCGGGACGGCGAGGCTGTTCGGGGACCTCTACGGCCTCGAGGACGAAGCCGAACGACTCATCGACGACCGGGCTCGACTTCTGCAGGCGGTCCGTGACGAGGCGGCTGCCAACCCCCGGAGCTTCACCATCGCGAACGCCGGAGGAGACGCGAGCGCCTGGGTCTTCAATCCGGGCGACGACTTCCTTCCCGGACTGCTCGCCGAAGCGGGCGTCACTCTCAACGGCCGCGGCGATGCGGCCGAGTTCCAGGTCAACCTCGCAGAAGAGAATCTTCTCGAGCTCGATGACGAGTGCATCGTGTTCGTCGAGGCGTTCGGACGTGAGACCTACGACGAACTGGCCTCGTCGCCGGTGTTCCAGTCCATTCCCGCCGTCCAGGAGGGTCGGGTCAAGCTCATCACCGACGACGAGGCCAAAGCCCTGCTGTGGCCCGGCCCTCTCGCGATGCCGACGGTGGCCGACGTGCTGCTGTCGCTCTACGACTGATCTCCGTCGAGGCGGACGCGTCGTCCCCGGTCAGCTCCCGAGCGCCGTGTCGACGAGAGGAGCCATCTGTTCGAGTGCGAACAGGGCGGACATCGTCGAGTTCAGCGAGTAGGCGTTCGACAGGTCGCCGCCCACCACGATCGCCCGACCGTCACCCACGGCGGGAACGCTCTGCCAGATCGGATCGTTCTCGATGTCGGAGACCTCGAAGCCGATTGGGAAGGCGACGATCAGATCGGCGTCGAACACGGCGAGATTCTCGGGGGACACCGTCGCGAAGAACCCGCCGTCCGGCTCGAGGTCGGCGATCGCCGGGTTCTGGACGAAGCCGAGCTCGCGGAAGAAGTCGAGGCGTCCCTCTCCCTCGACGTAGCCACCCCACACGTCCCCGAAGCGAGTGGCGACCGAGACGGTTCGACCCTCCCAGTCGGGGTGTGCGTCACGAACCGCAGCGAACTCGGTCGCGACCTCGTCGAGCAGCTGCTGGCCTTCGTCGGCGAGACCGAGCGCCTCGGAGATCAGCGTCACCTGCTGCTCCTGCGTGGTGAGGAACGCTTCCCCGCCCATGGGGATCCCGATCGTGGGAGCGATCTCGGTGAGGATCTCGTGGCTCTCGAGGTCGCCGGCGCCTCGCACATTGAGGATGAGATCGGGTTCGAGCGCGGCGATCGCCTCGAAATTGACCTCGGTGACGTCGAGGATCTCGGGCGACTCGTCGTACATCCCGGCGGCCCACGGGCCGACTCCATCTCCGCCGAATGCGAGCCAGTCCGACGCGCCGACCGGCTGGACGCCGAGAGCGAGCGCGGTCTCGGCGTCTCCCCAGCCCAGGGCGACGACCCGTTCGGGCGATGCCTCGACGACGACGTCGCCGAAGGCCGTCGAAACGGTCACCGGGAAGGCGCTCGACCCGGCGTCGTCGGATTCCTCCATGGCGTCGTCGGACTCGTCCATGGCGTCGTCGGACTCGTCCATGGCGTCGTCGGACTCCTCCATGGCGTCATCGGACTCGTCCATCGCGTCGTCGGCGGCTTCGCTGCCGGATGCCTCCGAGGCCGAGGCGTCATCGTCCGCTGCGTCGCCGTCGGTGGCTTCGCTGCTGGACGCCTCCGAGGCCGAAGCGTCGTCGTCTGCGTCGTCGTCGCTCCCGCACGCTGCGACGAGGCAGGCGGCGATCACGACCGCGGTGAATCGGTGGGGGGCACGATGCGACGACATGAAGCTTCCTTTGCTCATCCGGTGATGTCGGCCGAACCATACCCTGAGTATGGAATCGAGTCGAGGGCCCGGTCAGGAGTTCACAGATGATGATGAGATCGTCGAGTCGTGATCGATACTCAGAGAATCGAAGTGCCTCCGGGAGTCGTCTCGACGATCTGGCACAGAGCCGATGCGGCGGCCACAAACGTCGTCGGCGAGCGCTCGGACGGGTTGTTGAAAGCCCGTTGAGCCAGGCCTTGCATGAGCGCGGCGAATGCTCCGGCGAACGTCTCCGCCCCCGTTCGGGTGACGATCGCTCCCGACGGTGAGACACGTCCCTCGAACACGTCCGCCAGCTCGGCCACGTGGATGCTCATGCGTTCCGCCTGGGCGTCGAACAGCTCCGGGTCCCGCAGCGTGAGTGATGCCACCTCCAGTGCGAACGAGTGCGCCGCCATCGGTACCCGCAGGCCGCTGAGTCGGGCCCACTCCTGGGCGATGCGCGTCGCCTGGCCGTCCAGGTCGAGATCGGGATCGACGAGGTCGCCGATCGGAGGCCATCCCACGTCGACGGCGCCGGCTTCGATCAACGCGCCGAGCAGCTGGCCCTTTCCGCCGAAGATCGAGTAGATCGCCCCCTTGGTCAGTCCGACTCGTTCGGCGACGGCGTCGAGCAGCGTGTCCCGGTATCCGTCGCGGATCATCAGCTCGCGGGCCGCGTCGAGCAACGCCGCGCGATTGTGCGCCTTCTTGGCTGCGCGTCGGCCGGTCGGCTCGGTGGGCACGGCGGGCGACCCTAGTGGCGCGCCGATCGTCGCCCCGTCGGGTGCTCGAACGTCGACGGAGGAGCGACGTCAGTCGGAGGGTGCCCGTCCTGCGACGAGCATCTCGACGACCAACCGAGTCGTGCGATCGAAGGATGCCTCCATGTCGCCGGTGAACTGCGCGAGCACCTCGCTCAGCTCGCCGTCATCGATCGAGGCGACCCGTTCCTGGAGGCGTGCCGCCACGTTTCCCCCGCCGCCGACTCGGTGGAGGCGGTCCTCTTTCGCCGTGTACGTGGAGACGGTCGTCATCAGCCAGTCGTAGGCCCAGGCCACCTCCGATGTCGTCATGCCGATGCGAGCCAACACCGAGCACATCTGGCCCATCTTCCGGAGTCCGTGCTCGCCCGTCGGCCCGCGAAGGAGCAGGTGGTCTGCGGTGCCTGGGTATCGCAGCATCACGCTGCGATACGCACCAGCGGCCTCGATCAACCACTCCTCGATCTCGTTGTCGTCGGCGGGTATTGCGGGAACCTCGACCTGCGACACGATCCTGTCGACCGCCTCGGCGATGAGTTCGTCCTGCCCGTCGATGTGCCGGTACAGGGTTGCGGGCGTCGTCCCGAGCCGCTCGGCGAGTGAACGCATGGCGAGCGATTCAACGCCTCCCTCGCGGATGGCATCGATCGCCTCCTCGACGATGGCATCACGGCTGAAGCGCGCCGGGCGGCCGCGGCGGGTCGGGGTCGGTTCGGAGTAGGTGGCCACGGACGACCTTGCGCTCGATGGTTAGGGGTGCTTGACTGTTTTGCGAACAACGTTATCGCAAATGGAGGAGATCGAAGAGATGGGTTCACTGGCCAACCGTAGGGTCACGACGATGACCGGACGGGTACTCGTCGCAGTCGCCGTGCTGGCAGGAGCGGC
>JBCCTP010000486.1:0-3411 GCA_039198505.1 Actinomycetota bacterium
CCGTCGACGGACAATCGGACGGACCGAACGGTCGGCCCCACCGACTCGACGAAGGCCGTCCAGGAACCGCCGATGAGATCGAACACCGACGCCACACCGAACACCATGTGATCTCCTCGAGCAGCGACACCCCGTCGCTGCCCGTCGGCTGACAGCGTGACATCCCACCCGAATCGCTGACGCCACGATGCGTTGCGGGCCGTGATGTCATCGCCGACCTGAGTCCAGGCGGTTCCGCTCCAGTCGAACACACGCACGACCTCGCCGCCGAGGGCGAGTCGCCCACCGTCGGCCGACAGGGCGACGGCTCGGCCCGCATCGACGAGTCCGTCCTCGCCGACGAGCGCCGATCCGAGTTGCGACCAGTCGGTGCCGTTCCACTCGAACACGCTCACCGAACCGGGTTCCTTGTGCTCCGACGCACCAACGGCGAGCCTCGATCCATCGGCAGAGAGGGCGATCGAGATTCCGAACAGTTGATTGAACGAGACTCCGTCGATCGGAGACCCAGCGGTGACCCAGTCGGTGCCGTCCCAGTCGTACGCCTGAACACGTCCACTCTGCAGCACAGAGTTGCTCGTGCTCCACGGGTCCGAGATGACGACCCGAGTGCCGTCATCGGAGATTGCGACGCTCGATTCGTTCTGCTCGGCGTTGCTGTCGATGCGGATGTCCTTGCCGACCGTCGTCCAGGCAGCACCGTTCCAGTCCACGACCCGAACTCTGTGGCTGACTCGCGTCGTGACTTCCTCGAAGGTCCCCGTCCCGGTGCCGTTGATGACCATGCGGGTCCCGTCCGCCGACAGGTCGACGCTCGATCCGAATCGCGAGTTGATGCCGGTCCCCTCGATGTCACGTCCGACGAGATCGAAGAACAACTCGTCGTCGGCGGCGGCCGGCTCGGGAGTCGTCGTCCCGGCGACCGCCATGGCTCCGAGAGACACCACCGCCACGGCACACGCTCGTGTCCGCCACCGTGCCACCACGACGACGATTCTGGCACGATCTGGCCCCGACCGCGCTTCGCGGTCGACGTCAGAACACGAGAAGCTCGCGCACGGTCGACTCGAGGATTCCGTTGCCGCGGGCTGCGTGTGCCGCAGCAGCCATGTCGGTGGCGGCATCGCCGAAGCCCGGCTCGTCGAGCACCCGGGAGACCAGCGCCCGCACCATGGCGGCCGTGTCGCGGGACGTCGTCGTGCCGTCGCCCGCAAGGCCGAGTCCATGGAACTCGACCCGTGCTGCGTACCCCGGCTGATCGAGCGTCATCGGCAGGACCACCATCGGCACGCCGTGTTCGATGCACTCGTAGACGGTGGCGTGTCCGCCGTGGATCACCGCCACGTCGGTGAGTCCGAGGAGGCGGTTCTGCGGTGCCCACGCGAAGGTGATGACGTCATCGGGGATCGTCAACCCGTCGGGGATCTCGTCGATCCCGCCGAGGCCGAGCACGAGCTGCCACGAGCGTTCGGTGATCGTGGCGTCGACCACTCGCTGCAGCAGATCGGTTCGGTAACTGGTCGCGAAGCTGCCGAACGAGGAGTACACGATCGAGCGACCGGCGTTGCGGGCCTCCTCCACGCGGGTGAGGAGCTCGGACGTCTGGTCGTCGAACTCGACGTCGTCCCGGGTGCGCGGTGTCGAGACCATCGATCCGACGAGGTGTTGCAGCGGATGGTCTCGCCGCGGAAGATCGAACTCGGCGAGGTTGAACTCGACGACGGGAAGCGACGGGAAGCCCACCGGACGGAGCCACTGGAATCGTCCGAGCGTGTCGGCCGGGAGGCCGAGGCGGCGGGTCAGGCGACGCAGCCTCGAACGCTGGCTGTCGCCGCGACCGCCGAGCCAGGTGCGGGCCCATCTCAGCTCCCCTCCCAGGAAGAACCTCGCCCAGCGCCCGAGGACGCGCCGACGCACCGAACGGTTGCTCGGATCGGGTACCAGTCCCGTGTGCGCCGGCGGCACCGTGAGGTCGCGGTGGAGTCCCTGGAACGTGGTGAACAGCGCCACCCGGCGATCGGTGGCCAGGACGTTGAGCACCGTCGCCGACAACTCGGCGTCGATCAGGACGAGATCGGGGTCCCGATCGTCGAGCAGCGCTGCGAGATCGTCGTCGACGAGGATCTCGACCGCCTCGCGGCGGCGATCGTGAACGCCGCGCAATGCGAGTCCGCCGGGGGGTGGCGGTGACGTGGGGGCGGTTCGTTCGTGGATCGGCACCCCGACCGAGCGGAGATCGTCCGGAACGCCCTCGGGAGCGATGACGTCGACGACGTGACCGTCGTCCCCGAGCCGCCGGGCCATCTCCACGGCCGATGCCCGGACGCTGTGGACCTCGCCCGTGATGACCGTCAGCCGCGCCATCTCGTCGCCAGGTGTCGGCATCCAGCGGCGCAGCGTGACGTCACCTCGATCACGCCCACATCCTGGCACCGGCCGATCGAGCATGCGGGGTGTCCGGTTCTGGCCCGGGCGCAGGCGGACACGTCACAGCAGTGAGCGGACGGCGTCGATCGTGTCGGCGTCGGCAGCGACCTTGTCGTGTCGGTACTGCTTGACGCGGGCGAAGCGGAGAGCGACTCCACCGTCGTAGGTCGTCGAACGCTGCACGCCGTCGACGGCGATCTCGACCACCTGCAGCGGCTCGACGTGGACGACGTGGCGGTTGCGTCCGGTTCCCTCGCCGATCTTCAGCTCGGTGAAACGCTCGGTCTGCCAGCGCAGCATCTCGTCGGTCATCCCCTTGAAGGTCTTGCCGACCATCACGAACTCGGTGTCGGTCTCCGCCGAAGCGCGAGCACCCAGGTGGATGTTCGACAACCATCCTCGGCGCCGACCGCTCCCCCATTCGACCCCGAGCACGACGAGGTCGAGCGTGTGGACCGGCTTGACCTTCCGCCATCCCTTCCCCCGCCGGCCGGCCTCGTACGGCACGTCGACCGACTTGACCATGACCCCCTCGTGACCGGCGGCGACGGCTTCGTCCATGAACGACTGCGCGATGACCGCGTCAGCCGTGACGATCGAGGGGAGCCGAGCCGACTCGGGAACGGTGGCGATGAGCAGGTCGCGACGAGTGGCCAGCGGTTCGTCGTGGATCGGGGCGCCGTCGACCAGGAGAGCGTCGAAGAAGAAGGCACGGAGCGAACCACCCCGTGGAGACGCCGGCTCGGTCGGCTCGGCATCGGCCGAGAAGTCGCCCATCGTGTCCTGGAACCGCCGCGGTGCTCCGTCGTCGAGCAGCCCGAGCACCTCGCCATCGAGCACGAGATCGCCCCCGGGCATCGACCGGACCACGTCGACGACTCCCGGGAGTCGGTCGGTCACGTCGTTCAGGTTCCGGGTGAACAACCGGACGTCGTCGCCGCGACGGTGCGCCTGGACACGCGCGCCGTCGAGCTTCCACTCCAC
>JBCCTP010000487.1:0-3383 GCA_039198505.1 Actinomycetota bacterium
CAGTGCGACCGACACGGGGACCCACGCGGCGATGAACGCGACGCCGTCGTCTCCGGACCGGTCGCCGAGCGCCGCGATCTCGGCCAGCTGCTCGTCCTCGCCTGCACGATCGACGGACTCGATCGCGTGTCCCAGCATCAGCCGTCGTGCGAGCACTTCGTGGCGGACGAGCCCGGCGCCCTTCGCGAGGTCGAGCATCTCCGAGATCACGGCGAGCCGCTCGTCGGCGTCGTGCCCGTAGTGGGCCGCGGTGTGGCGCATGTTGAGTGCCTCGACGATCAGCCGAGTGTCACCGAGGTGACGAGCTCGCTCCAGCGCCTCGGCGGTGGTCGCCTCGCCCCGGCCGCCCGGACGACCGTCGTGATCGACGTCGGCCAGACGGTTGAGCAACCGGATCCTCGTGGCATCGCCCAGCTCATCTGCGTCGGGGTGGGCGAGGACCTCGTCGATCATCCGCTCGCCCGTCGGGTCGTCGAACCAGTAGCCGAGCCACGGCCCGATGTCGCCGTCGCCGCAGTAGGTCAGCGCCGCGGTGGCCATCGCCTGGACCGACCCGCTGTTCGACGCGATCGAGAACGCCGTCTCCGCGCTCTGCTGTGCGGCGACGGCGAGCGAGTCCCCGAGATCGGCCACGTTCGGACGGTCGAGTCGGCGCTCGCACTCGGATCGTTCGCACCACAGGTCGATCTCGAGCATCGCCCGCCGATCCGCGTCGTCCCCGCCGGAGCGACGGACGTGGTCGAGCGCGGCGAGCCCGTCGCGCACGAGTTCGAGACCGGACTCCGAGTCATGGCGACGGATGGACTGTTGGGCCGCCCGCACGGCCCAGCGCGCCCCGTCGAGACCGGTACCGGCGGGCGCACCGAGGCAGTAGTGACGGGCGAGGCCGACCACGGTGGCCGGATCGCCGTCGCCGGCTCGACGCTCCTCGACCGTTGCACCGAGACGTGCGTGCAGTCTCGCCCGACGCATCGAGGAGAGTCGGCCGTAGAGGGACTCGCCCACCAGAGCGTGAGCGAACCGGTACGCGCCGACGAGATCGGGCACCTCCTCGACGAGCCCGGCTCCCTCGGCCGCCTCGACCACGTCGATCGCCGTGTCCATG
Organism: Actinomycetota bacterium; assembly: GCA_039198505.1. Taxonomy (GTDB): domain Bacteria; phylum Actinomycetota; class Acidimicrobiia; order Acidimicrobiales; family Ilumatobacteraceae; genus Ilumatobacter_A. The sequence continues at coordinate 1,106 of JBCCTP010000487.1, forward strand.
TCGATGCCGGCGACGGCACCCGACACCTCGAGGGTCCACTCGGAGCGAGCCGCCGAGGCGACGGTGAGGAGTTCGGTCGTTCCGTCCGGGAGCGACGTGAGCCGCGCCAACACCGCCGATGCCAGACCGCCCGGCACCTGGGCGCCGGTGATCGAGCCGAGCGGGTCGTCGGCATCGGCGACGTCGAGGAGCTGGAGTGCGAAGAACGGATTCCCGCCGGTCCGATCGTGGAGAGCGCGACCGACCGACCGGGCCAGATCGTCCCCGACGTCGGGACGAGCGACCTGGACGAGTTCGACGACACCGTCGACGTCGAGATGTCCGAGCGCCAGGTGGGTCGTCATCGGGACCTGGATCAACTCCGCGATCGTGGGGTGATCGAGGTCGTGGTCGCGCGCGGTGATCACGAGGAGGATCGGGACGTCGGCGAGCCGTCGGGCGATGAACACCGCCATCTCGCGCGACGCTGCGTCGGCCCAGTGGAGATCCTCGATCGCCCAGATGACCGGCGCCGTGTCCGCAAGGCGGCGAAGGACGCGCATGGTCGAGTCGAACGCCTGATATCGCTCCGACGGATCATCGCGAGTCAGCGGCGTGGTGTCGGTCAGTCCCGGCACGAACGACGCGAGGGCACCGCGATCAGCGTCGAGCAATGCCTCGACCTCGTCGGGGTCACGCCCGTCGATGAGGTCGCGCAGCCCCGATGCCCAGGGCCACAGCGGGAGGTTCGACGCACCCTCGTCACATCTCGACCAGACGACCGTGGTTCCCGTGCTGGCCGCTGGGCCGACCAGCTCCTCGACCAGCCGGGTCTTGCCCACGCCGGCAGCCGCGCTGAGCAACAGGGTCTCGCCTGCCCCGGTCTGGGACACGCGTTCGAGGGCGGCCCGCATCGTGGCGAACTCCGCAGCACGTCCGGGCGGACCACCGGCTGGAGCGACCTGCGACGTCGACGCCGGGCCGCTGAGCACGCCGGACGGTGAGGCGGGAGAGGATCCGACGCCGTCGAGCAGCGACGGGTCCTGGTCGAGGATGCGTCGTTCGAGGTCGGCGACCTCGGGGCTCGGGTCGAGTCCGAGTTCGTCGAGCATCATCTGCCGGGTGTCGGCGAGTGTGCGCAACGCGTCGGCTTGTCGGCCGGCCGCGTACTGAGCGGTGGCGAGACGCCGTCGAGCGCCCTCGTCGTACGGCGACCTCGCGATCCACTCGTCGAGCACGGTGATCGCCTCGACGCTGCGACCCAGCCGGATCAACGAGTCGGCGAGCAGCTCGGTCGTCTCGTCGCGGACGCCGGTCAGACGAGCGGCCTCGGCCGCTGCGAAGTCGTCGTACGCCGCGTCGGCGAACGCGTCGCCCCGCCAGCGACCGAGCGCGCAGGCCAGGAGAGCGACCGACTCGTCGGTGCACCCGAGCGTGCGGGCCTCGGCCACCTCTCGCTCGAACACGACCGCGTCGATGGTGGCGGCGTCGACCGACAGCACGTACCCGTTTCCGCGACGGACCAGCATCGTCGGCTTCGAGCCGGATGCCCGATGCGGCTCGAGGATCTTGCGAAGGTTCGAAAGGTAGGCCCGCAGACTCGATCGGGGGTCGCCGGGCGGGTCATCACCCCAGACGTCGTCGATCAGCTGCTCGGTCGAACGGGGCGTCCCGGGACGGACCAGGAGTGCGAGCAGCAGCAGACGTTGCTTGCGCGGCCCGAGTTCGACCGTCCGACAGTCTTCCGCCCGAGCCTCGAGTGGTCCGAGGACCCCGAGTTCCACGGCCCGAGAATCTAGATCGTCATCGCACGGCGACGCGACGTCTCGCGCGACCGGCGCGCAGGGACTCACCGTGAGACGGCGTTCGCGAACAGCACGTTTCGTGCCCGGCACCGGATGTGCTGTTTCATGGAGGAACAGATCGGGGGGTCGATGAGCGAGACCGAGCAGACGCAGATCGATGTCGACGTGGTGGTGGTCGGTGCGGGGATGGCGGGCCTCTACCTGCTGCACCGACTGAGGGAGATGGGGCTGTCGGCGCGCTGCGTCGAGACCGGCCACGACGTCGGCGGCACGTGGTACTGGAACCGGTACCCGGGCGCACGCTGTGACGTCGAATCACTCGACTACTCGTACACCTGGGACCCGGAACTCGACGAGCAGTGGTCGTGGTCCGAGCGGTACGCCACGCAGCCCGAGATCCTGCGGTACCTGGAGTTCGTCGCAAACAAACACGATCTGCGGCGCGACGTCACGTTCTCGACCCGGGTCGACCACGCCGCCTGGGACGATGCGTC
>JBCCTP010000488.1:0-3352 GCA_039198505.1 Actinomycetota bacterium
CCCACCCGGGCCGCGGCGTCGCAGATCGCCGCGGCGAGCGTGGCGGCACGATCGGTCCCGAGCCGCATCGCCCAGCCGCGCTCGCCCGACAGTGAGACGTCGGCGCGGGTGACGACGACCTCTCCGAGATGGAAGCGATCTCCGACGACCGGCTCGCGGACCTGCATCATGACGATTCCGGTCGTGGGCGCCTCGACGAGCACCGGTTCACCGAGATCGGCGAGACAACGTTCGGCGACCACGCGCAGCCGGTCGACGTCGGCCACAGCGAGCAGTTCGGCACGCCGCTCGATCTCGGAGGGACTGGTCCGCGGTTCGAGGTCGACGGTCATGAGTGCAGTCTGCGCCGACCAGGTTGTCTAGACAAGTCGATCTCACGTCATCCCGGTGAACAGCGAGCGAACACTCAGCCCCACCTCCCACTGCCGTGACGCCCTGCCGTGCCGTCGCCGGGCGTGGACCTCGACCAGGCCGCACGAACGAGCTGGATCGACAACGGCTGGGTGCACGTGGTCGGGTCGCTCGACCTCGACGACATCGAACGACTGCTCGATGCTGTCGGCGACCTCGTCGCATGGGCCGACTCCGATGGTCCCGGTCTTCATCACTTCGAACAGACCGACCACGGTCCGGCGATCGCTCGATCGGAGCGGTTCGCCGATGATCACGCCGAACTCGGCGCGTTCGTCCGGAGTGGCCCGCCAGCCGCGCTCGTTGCTGCACTGCTCGACGAGCCTGCGGTGCTGTTCAAGGAGAAGGTGAACTACAAACAACCGGGCGGCGCCGGGTTCGCACCGCATCGGGACGCGGCGGCGTACCGATTCGTCGATCATCACGTCTCCGTCATGGTCCCGCTCGACGCGGCAACCGTCGACAGCGGATGCCTGTGGTTCGCTCCCGGTCACCGAGAGGGCGCCATGGAGACCGAGCCGGGCGGTCGGCTCACGGAGGCGGCAGCCGGGCGGCTCGACTGGCGTCCCCTCGAAGTCGAGCCGGGCGATCTCGTGGCCTTCGACTCGTACGCGCCGCATCACTCCGACACGAATCGCTCGGCCCATCCGCGCCGGGCGCTGTACCTGACCTACAACGCCGCCCGCCTCGGCGACCACCGCGCCCGCTACTACGCCGACAAGGACGCGGAGTTCGCTGCGTCGGGCGCCACGTTCGACGATCGCCGCGTTCGGATCAGTATCAGCGACGACTTCCTCGGACGTCCGGTCACCTGATCGTGATCGGGCGGTGACGGTCAGCCCTCGGGGCGGTCCGTCAACGTGACGGCCACATCGAGCGTCTCGTCGCCGCGGACGATCGTGACCTCGACCGAGTCGCCCGGCCGCTTGTCACGGATCGCGGCGATGAGAGCCGACGATCCGGTGGTGGCCGCTCCGTCGACCGCGACGATGAGATCGTCGACCGCGACGCCGACGTCGGCCGCCGGTGTGCCGTCCTGGACCTCGGTCACGATCACGCCCTGTCCACCGTCCCGGCGGTCTGCGAGACCCACGCCGAGGAACGCCTCCTCGCGCACGTCGCCCTCAGCGGCACGTCGGAGGTCGTCGATGATGGGGATCGCCTCGCCGGCGGAGATGGCGAAGCCGACGTTGGTCGCGGTGAACACGGCGGTGTCGCGGGCGACGGCGGTGTTGATCCCGACGACCTGACCACCGGCGTTGACCAGCGGCCCGCCGGAGTTGCCGGACGAGATGGCGGCGTCGGTCTGGATGAGACCGTCGAGGAACACGTCGCCCTGCCCGATGCTGCGATCGAGCGCGGAGACGATGCCGAGGGTGACGGAGGGTTCGCCGTCGAGGCCGAGTGCGGCGCCGATGGCGACGACCTCGTCGCCGATCCGCACGCTGTCGGGATCGACGAACGTCGCCGCGGCGAAGCCGTCGCCGTCGATGCGGAGGAGGGCCAGGTCGTTGCCGCGGTCGGCCGCGAGCACGGTCGCTCGACGTGGCTCGGACTCACCCGAGAGCCGCACGCGCACCTCGTCGGCACCCTCGATCACGTGGGCGTTCGTGAGGATCTCACCGTCGGTGGTGATGATGACGCCGGACCCGACCCCGACGCCGCCCCCGATGTCGGCCGAGATGGTGACGACCGATGGGGTGAGGAAGTCGGCGACCGAGCGGACATCGATCCGCCCGTCGAACTCCGAGGGTTCGGCGATGTCGACCGGCTGGGCGGACGGGCGCTGCGGCGGCCGATCCCACCGTTCGGCGATCTCGTTGCCGACCAGCGCACCGCCGAGTCCTCCGATCCACGCCGTCAGCCCGACGACGAGCAACGCCCACCACGGGAACCGCCGACCGCGCCGCCCCGACGGCGTCGGGGACGACGGTGTCGGGGACGGCGGCGAGGGCGAAGCGGGTGTCGACTCCGTCTCACCGGACGACGAGCGCAACGACGGTGGGCCCACCGGTGCGCTCACCGGGCCGGCCGATGGAGGCAGGCTCGGTGGCGGCGGAGGAGGGAGCGTCGCCATGGGTCGTGTCTAGCGGGGCTCCGACGTGGAGCGGTCGCGTTGTCCAGACGTTGACGAACCCTTTCGGATTCGGTCGATCAGCCCTGCTGGATCTTGATCTCGATGTCGACGCCGGCCGGTAGCTCGATGCGCTGCAGCGAGTCGATCGTCTTGTTGTTCGGGTTCACGATGTCGATCAGGCGCTTGTGGACGCGCATCTCGAAGTGCTCCCGGCTGTCCTTGTCGACGTGCGGGCCGCGGATGACCGTGTACCGGTGCTTGTCGGTGGGCAGCGGAATCGGGCCGCGCACGGTGGCGTCGGTCCGGGTGACCGTCTCGACGATCTTCTTCGTCGACTGGTCGATGATCTCGTGATCGAACGCCTTGAGGCGGATGCGGATGCTCTGTGCCATGTCAGTTCTCCTGCGTCCCGATCACTTGATGATCTTGGTGACGCGGCCGGCGCCCACGGTGCGGCCACCCTCACGGATGGCGAACCGCAGACCCTCGTCCATCGCGATCGGCTTACCCAACTCGACGGTCATGTCGACGTTGTCACCCGGCATCACCATCTCCGTCCCCGACGGCAGCTCGATCGTCCCCGTGACGTCGGTCGTCCGGAAGAAGAACTGCGGCCGATAGTTGTTGAAGAACGGCTTATGCCGACCACCCTCATCCTTCGTCAACACGTACACCTGACCCTCGAAGTCGGTGTGCGGCGTAATGCTCCCGGGCGCACACAACACCTGGCCACGCTCGACGTCCTCTTTGTCGATGCCACGCAGCAGGGCGCCGATGTTGTCGCCCGCCTGACCCTCATCGAGCAGCTTGCGGAACATCTCCACACCCGTACACGTCGTCTTCTGCGTCTCACGCAACCCGACG
>JBCCTP010000489.1:0-3339 GCA_039198505.1 Actinomycetota bacterium
CCGCCGCTGTCGTCGACCGACGAGGAGATCGACCGGATGATCGACGTGATGGCCGAGTCGGTCCAGGCGACCGCCCCGTCCTGACGTCGACGCGACGCCACGAGATCGGCAGGCCGGGACGTCGGGCAGGCCCGGACGGTTCGAGCGTCAGTCGGTCGGCTGCTCGCCGTTGGCGACGGCGCGCTCGGCGACGATGGGCAGCATCTTCACGGCGAGCTCGGGGGCCTCGTTGAGCACCGAGTCGAACGAGCGGGCATCGAGGTGCAGCACCGTCACGTCGCTCTTCGCCGCCACCGTGGCGTTCCGCTTGCTGTCGGTGAGCAGCCCGATCTCGCCGGCGAAGCCGCCGCGCCCGATCGTGGCGATCTCGATGCCGTTCTTCGTGACGACCAACTCGCCGTCGACGATGATCACCATCTCGCGTGCGTAGCTGCCCTGGCGGAGCAGCGTCTCTCCGGCCGAGAACCGCAACTCGGTGAGCGCCGACCCGATCGAGTCGAGTTCGTCGTCGTCGAGCTCGGCGAAGAGCGGAACGCTGCGGAGATGATCGTTGTGGTGGCCCCTGGACATGCTGACAAGGTAGCCACGCGACCCCACCCGAGAACGGAACGAAGGGAGCACCGGCATCTCGATCTCGATGCGGTGCTCCCTCCTCCGTGGAGGCGACGCCGGGAATCGAACCCGGGTACACGGCTTTGCAGGCCGTTGCCTCAGCCACTCGGCCACGTCGCCAGGGACGACACGCTACCGCCCGGCTCGCCGGTCCGACGGGTCTCTTCAGGAGCGGTGGGAGGTCAGTCCCGGCGGGCGTCGAACCAGTCGGCCAGGTGCGCCAATCCGTCGTCGATCGACACCGCCGGGAGCCATCCGAGATCGGCAGTGGCCGGGCGGAGGTCGAACCAGTGCGCAGTGCCGAGCTGGTCGGCGAGGAACCGGGTCAGCGGCGGCTCGTCGCCGCGCCGGCTGACGGTCCAGGCGCGCTCGATGACCGAGCCGACCGGTCGGGCGAGTCGCAGCGGGACGGTCCGTGGACTCGCATCGACCCCCGCCGCTCGGCAGATTCCCAGCACGAGGTCGCGGATCGGTCGCGGCTCACCGTTGGCGATCACGTAGGCGGACCCGGCGCATCGGGCGTCGGGACCGACGGCGTCGAGTGCGGCGACGAGAGCGTCGGCCGCGTTGTCGACGTAGGTGGTGTCGACGAGGGCGGTCCCGCCGCCGACGAGTGCCAACCGACCCGACATCGCCCGCTCGACGATGCGTCCGACGAGCTGAGTGTCGCCCGGGCCCCACACGAGGTGGGGTCGGACGGCGACGACGCCGAGTCCGCGGGTGGACGCCGCGAGTGCCGCTCGTTCGGCGATCGCCTTCGTGGCCGGATACCAGGCACGACCGTGTGCCGAGATCGCCCGGTCGGCTCCGCCACCGACGATCGGATGTCCGTCGTGGGCGACCGACGGCGAGGACACGTGCACCACCTTCGTGACCCCCGATGTGCGTGCGGCATCGAGCACGTTGAGCGTGCCACCGACGTTCACGGTCTCGAAGTCGTGGCGGGAACCGACGACGCCCACCCGCGCGGCGAGGTGGATCACGCCGTCGCACCCGCCGATCGCAGCGTCGACGGCCCACCGGTCGGCCACGTCGCCCGTCATCTCGTCGACGCCGTCGGGCCACGGCTCGTCGGACGGTCGCCGCTGGAGGCACACCACTCGATCGCCGCGCTCGACGAGCCGAGCGACCACGTGACGTCCGATCAGGCTCGTCGCGCCCGTAACCAGGACTCTCATGGGCGCTCGGCCCTCATCGTTCGACCGCCTCGCCGGCGAGTACCTCCGACGCCCACGACGCCAGCGCCGTGCGGTCGATCTTCGCTTCGTGGCGGATGTCGACCGGGAGCGTGTCGCGGGTCAACACGGCGGCGACGTCGAGTCCGAGTCCCGCACGGACGGCGCGGCGAACCCGATCGGCGACCGACAGCGCGGCGAGCGGCGCGTCGTCACCGTCGGGGCGTTCGAGCACGATCACCAGTTGCTGGATCCCGACCGGCCCGACGCCGAGCGCCGCCACGCGGCCGGCCACGACGCCCGGAACGTCCGACCGTTCGACGACCCGCTCGACCGGCACCGATGCGACCGGCCCGTCGACCGCATGGATGACGTGGACCGAACGTCCCCCGATCCAGAGCCTGCCGGCCTCGTCGAGGTGGCCGACGTCGCCGGTGCGATGCCACCCCGCACCCGGACGGGCTCGGCGCTCGGTGTCCCAGAGTCGGTCGTATCCGGCAGACGTCCAGGGGGCGCGGACGAGCACCTCTCCGAGCTCTCCCGTTCGGAGACCGTCGGGCACGCCGGCGAGCGCGTCGAAGTCGATCGGGACGATCCGCACGTCGACGCCGGCGACCGGAACGCCGACGCACACGCCACCGACCGGGTCGTCGGCGTCAGCGGCTCGGATGGTGCCGAGCTCGATGTCGGCGACGGGAAGGGTCTCGGTCATCCCGTACGGGGTGTGGATCTCGGCGTTCGGGACCAACTTCGAGGCGGCGTCGAGCAGCTCGGCGGGGATGGGAGCGCCGGCGCTCATGAGGGTCCGGACGCCGGACAGTGCATCGGCCGCCGCCGAGCGGTCCCCGGCTCCGGCGGTCTCGACCACGTTGCGGATGGCGGTGGGAGACGCGAACACGAGAGTTGCGTCGACCGAGTCGACCGCTGCGGCCACGGCCTCGTGCGTGAGAGAACCGGGGGCCGTGACGTCGCAGTCGGGCAGGGCCGTGGGAATCCCGAGCGCCGGACCGTAGAGGGAGAACGGCGCGAACGCTGCGACCAGTCGGTCGTCGCCGGTGATCGAGTAGGCGCCGGCCAGTGCGTCGCGCTGCGCGGTGAGTTGACCGTGCGTGTACCGCACACCCTTGGCCGGCCCGGTCGCCCCCGACGTGAAGAGCACCGCTGCGGGATCGGCCGGGTCGGGACGGTCGTCGGCGAGCACCCGTGGTGCCGACGACCCGGTCAGCGACGTCTCGTCGAGGACGGTGGCTTGCGGTGCCCAACGCAGGACCGACGAGGCGGCTCGTGCAGCTCGTGGTCCGATCAGCCAACTCGGTCGGGCGGAGCCGAGCGCCCGTCCGAGCCCGCGCAGTCCGAGCCCGCGATCGGCGACGACGGCCACGCCGCCGGCGCGCCACACGCCGTACGCGACGGCCAGGAGGTCGATGCTGGGGGGCGTCAGGAGGCCGATCCGGTCGCCCGGCTCCACCCCCGCCGCGCGGAGCCCCGCCGCCACGTTCTCGACGCGTGCGGCGAACTCACGGAACGTCGCCGCCTCACCCGTTGCGAGATC
>JBCCTP010000490.1:0-3334 GCA_039198505.1 Actinomycetota bacterium
CCGACGACCCCGCGAGATGCGAGCGTCGAGTTCGAGGCGGTCACCATGGGCTACGAACCCGAGCAACCCGTCGTTCGGGACGACTCGCTGCGTCTCGAGCCTGGCACGGTCACAGCGCTCTTCGGGCCGTCAGGGTCGGGCAAGTCGACGCTGGCGTCACTGGTCGCCCGGTTCTTCGACACCGACGAGGGTCGCGTTCTGGTCGGAGGCGTCGACGTGCGCGACATCGATCCCGGCGTCCTGCTGTCGCAGCTGTCGATCGTGTTCCAGGACGTCGTGCTGATCCGTGGGACCATCGCCGACAACATCCGGCTCGCCGTGCCCGACGCGAGCGACGCCGACGTCGAGTCGGCCGCCCGCGCTGCGTCGATCCACGACGAGATCGCCTCGCTCCCGAACGGATATGAGACGGTCATCGGGGGGATCGACGGAGCCAACCTGTCGCACGGACAACGACAGCGCATCACGATCGCTCGGGCGATCCTCTCGGATGCGCCGATCGTGCTGCTCGACGAGGCGACGGCGCACGCCGACCCCGACAGCGAGGCCCACGTCGGTCGGGCGCTCTCCGAGCTGTTGGCCGATCGAACGGTGCTGGTCGTCGCACACCGACTCCACACCATCGTCGGAGCCGACCAGATCGCCGTGCTCGATGCCGGCCGTCTCGTCGCCAGCGGGACGCATTCGGAGCTGATCGACGCCGGAGGGCTGTACGCCGACCTCTGGGGCGCGGATCGGGGGCTCGCGTGAGACAGCTCATCGACCGGGTCGACGTCCTGCTCGGCGGCGACAGCGGACTGCGTCGGATCGTGCTCGGGTACGCCGTGGCCGGCGTGCTCCAGGGCATCGCGTACGGCGCGATCTTCCCGATCCTGCGGGCTGCCGTCGACGGCGACCTCGGAGAAGCGTGGTGGTGGCTGGGTGCCGGTGCGCTGGCGATCGCCTGGCACGTCGCCGCGCTCTGGGCCACGACAAGTCGTGCCTTCGAGATCACCAGCTCGAAGGTCGTCAGCGGGCTGATCAGTCGGATCGGGGAGAAGGTCGTCTCACTTCCGCTGGGGTACTTCCACGGGCGGACGACCGCGGACGTCTCGGTGCTGATCAAGAAGTCGATGGTCGATCTCGGGGTCCTGGCCAGTCTGGTGATCCAGTCGGTCGTGGTGTCGGTCTCGACGTTGGCGACGCTCGTCGTCGTCATCGCGTTCGTCGACCCACTGATCGCTCTCGTGTTCGTCGCCGTCGTTCCAGCGGCGGCGTTCCTGTTCGGTCGTGTCCGCGATGCGAGCGCGCAGCACACCGAAGGCGGCCAGGAGGTCACGGCTCGGCTGCTCGAGTACGCACACGCCCAGCGGATCCTGCGCGCCTCGCAGCGCACCGAGGACGGATGGGACCCGCTGATGGCGGTCCTCGAGGACGACAGCCGCGAGTTCGTCGAGCGGCTCGACCGCGAGCAGCGGCCGCAGAGCCTGTTCTTCGGCGTCGTCAGCCTCGCCTTCGCCGCAGCGATCCTGCTGATGGCCGCCCGATCGCAGAATGGTCTCGACGCCGCCGACGCGATCGCACTCGGCATCCTCACGGTGCGGTCGGTCGAGCCGCTGATGATTCTCGCCGGCTACGCGGGCGGCGTCGGGTTGGCCGACCTGGCCACCACGGAGATCGCCGAGGTGCTCGACGTTCAGCCGCTCCCGGTCGTCGAGCCGCGGCACCACCCCGACCCGAACCATCCGGTCGCGCTCGAGTTCGAGAACGTCGACTTCGCCTACGGAGACGACCCGGTGATCCGGGATCTGTCGCTCACCGTTCCCGCCGGGTCGGTCACGGCGATCGTCGGACCCTCGGGTTCGGGCAAGACCACGCTCACCCGCCTCGCCGCACGCTTCTACGACACCGACGCCGGGTCGATCACGGTGGGTGGAGCCGACATCCGCTGCATCGATCCGCCCGAGCTGATGGCGCACCTGTCGATGGTGCTGCAGGACGTCTATCTCTTCGACGCCACGATCGCCGACAACGTGCGACTCGCCCGCCCCGACGCATCGCAGGACGAACTCGACGAGGCCGCGCGCATGGCACGACTCACCGACGTGATCGACCGACTCCCGCACGGCTGGGACACGCGGGTGGGTGAAGGCGGCTCGCTGCTCTCGTCGGGCGAGCGCGCCCGCGTCGGCATCGCCCGTGCCTTGCTGAAGGACGCACCGATCCTGCTGCTCGACGAGGCCACTGCGGCGATCGACACCATCAACGAGGCCGCGCTGACGAATGCCATCGACGCGCTGGCCGGCCGATGCACGATCCTCGTGATCGCCCACCGCCTGTCGACCATCGTCGACGCCGATCAGATCGCTGTGGTCGTCGACGGTTCGATCGAGCAGTTCGGCACACACGACGAACTGCTCGCGGCCGGCGGCACGTACGCCGGGTTCTGGGAGGAGCGCCAGCAGTCGGCGGGATGGCGGATCGAGCGACGGCCGCAGTCGCTCAGAACGGGCGATCGCCGATGACGGTGATCCGCTCCATCACGCGGCGCTGCGGGAAGTAGTCGGACGTGGCGTAGTGCTGCGTCGCACGGTTGTCCCAGATGGCGAGGTCGCCGGCACGCCATGACCAGCGGCACTGGTACTCGGGGTAGTCGGCCTGGCGACACAGGAACTCGAGCAGTTCGTCGCCCTCGACCGGATCGAGACCCACGATCTCGGTGGTGAAGATGCCGTTGACGTAGAGCGTCTTGCGGCCGGTCTCGGGGTGGGTGCGAACGACGGGGTGGACCGACGGCGGGAAGTTCTCGCGTGTGCGGTCCCGCTCCTCGTCGGCCATCAGGGCGCCGAACGTGTCGATCCAGTCGTGCACCGCCTCGAGACCGTCGATGCGTTCCTTGACATCGTCGGCGAGGCAGTCGTAGGCAGCGCCCATGTCGGCCCAGAGTGTGTCGCCGCCGGCCGGCGGGACCTCGACGGCGCGGAGCAGTGACCCCAGCGACGGAACGGCCCGCCAGCTGACGTCGCTGTGCCACACGTTCTCGAAGCCGGTGGTGACGTCGTCCTTCTCGAAGCGGACCGTGATCGGCTGGTCGTGGCGGTTGGAGAGGAACGGGTGATACTCGAGCTCGCCCCAGCGTGCACCGAGCTCAGCGGGAGCGGCCGGGTCGAGATCGGTGGCGCGGAAGAAGAGCACCGTCCACTCGAGCAGCGCCCGGTGGGCCTCGGCGAACGTGTCGTCGTCGAGGTCACGCAGATCGACACCGGTGAGTTCGGCGCCGATGGTGGGGCTGAGCGGACGAACGTCGAACCGCTCGTACGGCGCGTCGTGCCAGTCGGTGGGCACTCGGGCGGCG
>JBCCTP010000491.1:0-3322 GCA_039198505.1 Actinomycetota bacterium
ATCCACAGGACCTACTACCACTACTACCTCTTGAACATCACCGTGATGGGGACGAAGAGGACGACGAGGAGAAGTCTGCGCCGTGAAGTTTCGTTGTGAGCGCGACGTGCTCGCCGATGCGGTCAACTCCGCTGGGCGAGCCGCCACCAACCGCACCGGGACCCTTCCCGTGCTGGCCGGGGTTCGCATGGCGGTCGACGGTGACACGCTGACCGTCACCGGAACCGACCTCGAGCTGACCATCCAGCACACCGTCGAGGTCGGAGGCGACGTCGACGGTGCGGCGGTGGTCCCGGCCCGCCTGGTGGGCGACATCGTGAAGGCGCTGCCCGCCGGCGCCGTCGAGGTGTCGCTCGGGTCGGGTGACGGTGACGAGATGTCCATCAGCGCGGGCCGCTCACAGTTCTCGGTGCGACCGCTGTCGATCGACGACTTCCCGGCCCAGACCGATCCATCGGGTGACGCGGTCACGCTGCCGGCCGAGACGATGGCCGATGCGCTCAACCAGGTCGTGCGCGCCGCGTCGAACGATGATGCTCGGGCCGTGCTCACGGGCGTCCTCCTGGCCGCCGAGGAGGACGGCATGCGGATGGAGGCGACCGACTCGTATCGCCTGGCCGTCCGTGACCTGCCCGGCACGTCGGTCCTCGGCAGTGGTCAGAAGGTGCTGATCCCGGCACGTGCGCTCGGTGAGTTGCAGCGGGTGCTCGGCGACGGCGAACTCACGGTCAGGCTGGGGGAGCGGGAGGTCACGTTCGACACCGGGCAGACGCAGCTGCGGGCCCGGCTGATCGAGGGCGAGTACCCGAACACGCGCAACCTGGTGCCCACGAGCCACCCGAACCTGCTCACGGTGAGCAAGGCGTCGATCCTCGAGGCGCTGCGGCGCGTGAAGATCCTGGCGCAGGACTCCACGCCGGTCCGGCTGACGCTCGGCGGTGACACGGTGCAACTCACCGCGATCACCCAGGACGTCGGCAACGCCGCCGAGGAGATCGACGCGAGCTACGACGGCACCGAGATGACCGTGGCGTTCAATCCCGACTACTTCGCGTCGGGCATCGAAGCGATCGACACCGACGACGTCACGCTCGCCACGATGGACCCGATGAAGCCCGCGGTTCTCCGCGGCGCTGGCAAGGACGACTACCTGTACCTCCTGATGCCGGTGAGAGTTCCGTAACCGGTCAGTCGACTCGTTCGAAGCGACTCACGCGGTGGATGCCGTGGTTCGACTCCTCGTGAAACGCACGGACCAGGGTCACCTCGTGGGGGAAGCGGGCGTCGAACGCCGCTTGCAGATGTTCCATGTTCGCTTCGGTCCCGACCCGCATCCAGGCGTCGAGTGACTCCCAGACGAAGACGAGCGTGACCCGACCCGGGTGGGCGTCGTCCAGCCAGACCTCTTTCGCGCGGAACGGAATCGGTTCGTCGTCGGCGAGGATCGAGGCCTCGCCGAGCGTCCAGACGTCGTGATCGACGGCGAGGAATTCGTCGACGTGATCGGGTGCGACCTCGAACACGAGGACTTCGACCGGCAGTCGCTCATCGACCGTGTACGTGAAGGTGTCATCCGAGAGGTCCGGGAACGGGTCCGCCATCGAGACGTAGCCTGCCAGCGTCCATGATCGTCTCGCGGCTCGAGCTCACCGACTTCCGCAACTACGCCTCGGCCACGTTCGACTTGACCGACGGGGTCACGGCGGTCCTGGGCCAGAACGGCCAGGGCAAGACGAACCTCGCCGAGGCGCTCGCCTGGCTCGCGACGTTGTCGTCGTTCCGTGGTGCACCGTCGGACGCGCTGGTGAAGGTCGGGTCGAACGAGGCGATCGTTCGGGCGACGATCCGTCACGACGACGGTCGCGACTCACTGGTCGAGGCGGAGCTGGTCGCGACCGGTCGCAACCGCGTGCAGGTGAATCGTCAGAAGCTGGGGCGGGTCCGCGACCTCCTCGGCACGCTCCGCGTGACCGTCTTCTCGCCCGACGATCTCGTCGTCGTGAAGGGTGGGCCGGGCGAGCGTCGTCGCTTCCTCGACGACACTCTCGTGGCGCTCGCCACGAAGTACGACGCGCTGCGCCTCGACATCGACCGGGTTCTCAAGCAGCGCAACACGCTGCTGAAGCAGGCGCAGAAGGCGGGACATCGGGACCCCGACTCACTGCCCGGTGAGATCTCGACGACGCTCGCCGTGTGGGACGAGCGGTTCGCCGACCTGGCTGATCGATTCGGCCACGCGCGGGCCACGCTGGTCGCTCGACTCCGTCCGTTCGTCGAGGAGGCGTACGAGGAGCTGGCGGGCGAGCCGACGGCGACCGAGCTCGGCTACGAACCGACGTGGCGGTCGGCCGAGGGCCTGCGGGCGGCGTTGCTCGCGTGTCGAGGCGACGATCTGCGACGCGGCGTGTCGACGGTCGGTCCGCACCGCGACGAACTCGAGTTGTCGATCGCCGGACTGCCGGCGCGGACCCACGCCTCGCAGGGCGAACAGCGCACGCTCGCTCTGTCGTTGCGTCTCGCCGCGCATCGCCTCGTCGCCGAACGCACCGGCTCGGCACCGGTGTTGGTTCTCGACGACGTGTTGTCCGAGCTCGACGAGGCCCGGTCGACCGCACTGCTCGGTGGCCTTCCGCCGGGGCAGGTGGTGATCACGAGCGCGAGCGAGTTGCCGGCGGCCGCATCACCGGATCGTGTGATCCGGATCGCCGACGGCACCGTCGTCTCCTGAGGGTCGCGACCAGTCCGACGTCTGCGACCAGTGGGTCGCCGGCGACCCGTCGGACGGGGCCGGATCGGTCGTCTCGTCCGTCCAGTTCGACGCTGCGGTCGGCGAGGCGTAGAGGCCCCACACGTCCACGTCGTCGGCGGTCGGCTCCCGGCGCGGATCGTGGGACGCACCGGCCGGCGTCGCTGCAGCGGACGCTGGCGTTCCGTGCGGCGTTCCGGGTGGGGGTGGCGTCTGAGCGAGTCGGCCCGTCGGTGCGAAGGCGGCGTCTCCGAGGACCTCACTCGGCGGGGCGTGAACCGTCGCCGGCGAGAACGGCGCGGGCGATCCGGCAGGAGCCGGCTGATGGGCCGGCATCGGTGGGTGGGTCGGGTGATGCGCCGCTGCGTGCTGGGGCGGCGCCGGTGACCCCGTGTGCGCGGACGAGGTGTCGGACTCCGAGCGGGCACGCCGCCACCACGACGTCGCACCGACCGTGAGCGCGACCAGCAGCCGCAGGGTTCCCGACACCGACAGCTGGATCGCCCAGGGTCGGATCGGCGGGACGTCGGTGTCGACTACTACGCCGGCCACGGCGTCGACCGCCGAGGCCCAACG
>JBCCTP010000492.1:0-3298 GCA_039198505.1 Actinomycetota bacterium
AACGAGATCGGGATCTCACAGATGCACGTGAGCCGACTCCTCCGCAAGTCGTTCGAGCAGATGCGACGAGAGATGACGTCGGCGACCGGAGCGCCCGGCACGGAGGGGACACCCCGCTGACGGTGCTGTGGCGGTGGCGGTGGCGGCGGGCTGGTGTCACGTCGGCGTCGACGTCGGCTGCCGGACCCGACTGTCACTCTGGGTGGTCGTCGCCTAGGCTGAGTGTCCGTGGCGCACTGCACACCGGCGGATCCTGTTCATGGCTGACGAGTCCGACGTCCTCGAGGTCACCCGAGCCGAGGACGGGACGATCATCGTCACCGGCGACGTCGACGCGCACTCGGTCGTCGACCTGAGCCGCGAGATCGACAGCCGCTCCGGCGCCGTCGTCCTCGATCTCGGCGGGGTCGGTTTCATCGATTCGAGCGGGATCCGGGTGCTCGTCGAGACGCACTCCCGGTGCCGCGACGTCGGCAACGAGTTCCGCATCGTCGCCGTCAGTGCACCGGTTCGTCGCCTGTTCGAGATCACCGGCCTCACCGGGTACCTGCTCGGAGAGGTCGACGAGTCGAACTGAGCCGATCGCCGTCACGCGCAGGTCGGCCAGACCACACGCGCAGTCCGAGATGATTGGTTTGGCGGGCGTGTCGACCGGAGACGCCCAGCGCATGGGGGGTTCACTGGATCCGGGGCGGGACCCGGCCGTGATCGCTCAGATCGTCGTTCGTGCTGCCGCCGACGCAACGAGTCTCTCACCGGTCCGTCGCGCGGTACGCCGACATCTCGTCGCCGCTGGTGCGGCGCCCGATGTGGTGGCCGATCTGGAACTCGCCGTCAGCGAGCTGGCGACCAACGTGATCCGGCACAGTTCGACCGACGACATCGTCGTGGGCCTCGAGCAGGTGGGGTCGTCGTGGATGCTCGACGTCCACGGCGCGGCGTCGCTCGACGCCATCGCACCGGAGATCCCGCGCGTCGGCAGTGTCGACGGTCGCGGTCTCGTCGTCGCCGCAGCGGTGACCGATCACCTCGAGTTGATCGACGTCGACGGCGACCGCATCGTCCGCTGCTGGCGAGCGGGCTGACCCGTCGGGTCCGAGCGGTCGCTTCGACGCGCCGCCCGCCGCTGGCTACGGTCGTCGCGTGCCCCGTCGCCGCGTCACCCACCCCGCCGCCGATGTCCCGCCGGCTTCGGCGACGGAACCGTTCGAGGTGATCGAGGTGATCGACGACGGGTCGGCGCTCGGCGATGTCGCCGGTCACGATCGCCCGAACTCCGGTCCCGCCGTCCTGATCGTTCGTTCGGTGAGCCGACTCGTCGGAGCCTCGGGCACGGTGAGCGGTCGGCTCGGGTGGGCCGCAGCGCGGATCGTCGGCCGTTCGACCTGGCGGGTCACACGGGCCGCGGCATCGGGCGCGCAGCGGCGCCCACAGGTGGCGGCGGGGGTCCTCGTCGGTGCGGCGCTGGTGGTGGGGGTGATCGTGATCGTGCGGTCGAAGGGTTCGGCCGAGCTGGACGAGACACCCGAGCGCTCGCTCCGTTCCGTCGCCTGACGCCGACCGCTCTACGACGCGAGGCGCTGTCTCGTGAGACCCACGTCGACGGCGATCATCGCCGCCTGGGTCCGGTTGCTCACGCCGAGCTTGCGGAAGAGCTTGCGCACGTGTGTCTTCACGGTGTCGACCGAGAGGTAGAGCTCGTCGGCGATCTCCCGATTGGACATGCCCTCCGACAGCATCACGAGGACCTCCTGCTCGCGTTCGGTCAGCGACGAACGTGCGGGGGCTCCGGCCGCGTCGGGGCGCTCGTCCCGACCGACGCGCTCGAGTGCGTCGACGAGGTCGGCACCGCTGGTGGACTTGAGGATCACCGCGTCGATCCCGGCCTCGACGAGTTCGTCGGCGAAGGCGTCGGGAACGTCCCACGTGTACAGCACGACGCGCCGGACGTGGTGCTGGTCGACCATCCGGCGCACGCGTTGGAGTGCACTCCTGCGTCCGGCGAACGTGTCGAACAACGCGATGTCGACCGGATGGGTCGGCGTGTTCCCGACGTCGAGTTCGATCACGGATACGCGATCGTCGAACGGAGCGAGCATCGCGGCGATCCCCTCGACGATGACCTCGTAGTCGTTGACGAGCGCGACCCGGATCGGTGGCGATCCGTCGCTCATGCCCGGGGGCCTACCCGCGGGCCGTCCCGGCGAAACGACCGAGCGACTCGGGAAATTCGTGTGGAACAGGAATCACCACGCTCGATTCGGGGTAACAGGTCGCGCGATGAGTGCCGCCCCCTCACCCTCGTCTCGCTCTGACGTCCTGCTCCCCGCCGTTCCCTCCTGGCAGGCGGCGGCGGTGTGCAAAGGACGCACCGACCTGTTCTTCCCGAAGCGATCCGAGCGCCCCGAAGCTCGAGAGCGCCGGGAGCGCGCCGCGGCGATGCTGTGTCAGAAGTGTCCGGTTCGTGTGCCGTGTCAGCAAGACGCTCGAGAGAACCGTGAGTACGGCTTCTGGGGCGGTGAATCCGAGCACGAGCGGCACCTCGCCGGGTACAAGGTCGCTGCGCCGGTCGGTCTGTACGACGCCCGCAAGGGTCGCCGACGCGCTGCGCTCACGGCGGTGGCCGGGGACTGACCCGCCGAGCGGTCAGCCCGGGTCGATCTCGAGGTGATCGCTCACGCCGCTCACATCAAGCAGCCGTGACACCGGCCGGGGCACCGACGCGAGCACGAACGACCCGCCGGCGGCGCGTCGCCGGGTGGACTCGCCGATCATGATGCGCAGTCCGCTCGAGTCCATGAACGACACCTCGGAGAAGTCGAGGACGACTCGCACCGAGTCGTCGGAGGCGCCGTCGGTCAGCGCCTGCTGCACCATTGGTGCGGAATGAGCGTCGAGTTCGCCGGCCAGCGCGAAGCGCACGTCGTCGGAGTCACCTGCGTCGGATCGCGTGATCGTGAATTGGGCCGAGCTGTCCTCCATACCACCGATCATCGTAGGCATCAGGGTGATCGCTTTCACCTTTGTGATCGAGTCTCTCGTGGCCCACTCGTTCCCGTGAATCGAGTCGGCGACACCGGGGCCGATCGCACCGGTGTGGGACGCTGGCGACGTGGCTGATCTGTACGAGACCATGTCGACCCTGCGGGCCGTGCGCAAGCTGCGTCCCGACCCGATCCCCGACGACGTGCTCGAGCGTGTCCTCCAGGCAGCGTGCTGGGCGCCGACGGGAGGAAACACCCAGCCCTGGCGGGTCGTCGTGGTGACCGACCCGAACGGGAAGGCGGCGTTGCAGCGG
>JBCCTP010000493.1:0-3255 GCA_039198505.1 Actinomycetota bacterium
CACCGTCGAGATCGAGGAGATCGCCGAGATCCCCCACCTCTCCGAGATCGGTCGGCACGGGCACGTCGGTGCCGACCGGCTCATCCGAGGTGACCGGCTCGTCGCTGGTGACCGGCTCGTCGTCGGTCGATGCCAGTGGTCGAATGAGCGACTGCGGCTCCGTCCCGGCCGGAGCCTCGGTGTCGACGGGCACGTCGGTCTCGGCGGGGGCGTCGGTCTGCGCGGTCGGATCGATCGTGACGCCGTCGGTGGTGACCGGTTCGTCGTCGGGAACGACGAGCGGGGCGTTCGCCGCAGCGGGACACGCTCCCGGTGCCAGGACCGGTCGCAGCTGGACCACACCCGACACCTGGACCGCGTCGATCGCCTCCTGCTGATCGTCGACCCCGGGGAGATCGACGACGATCGTCTCGCCCTGGACGCGGACATCGGGCTCGGCGATGCCGCGCTGCTCGAGTTCGTCGCGTACGAGATCGCGAATGATCACGAGGTCGTCCTCACCCGCCTCCTCGGTCGGGGCCAGGATGACCGACACGCCGCCGGCCAGATCGATGCCGAGGATGGGCGTGTTGCCCGTGAAGAGGTTGACCCCGAGCGCGCCGCCGACGGCGAGCACGGTGAGGATCAGAGAGACCCAGAGTCGTCGTTTCATGGAGCCGCCGACGGTCAGTCGGCCGAGGTGGACGCGTCGGCCTCGTCGTCGGCGTCGTCGTCGCTGTCATCGGCCTCGGGCTCGTTCACGCGGCCCTGAATGGCGGCGCGAGCGATCCGGATCTGCACGTCGTCGTCGATCTCGACCCAGAAGCGCGTGGGACCGTCTTCACCGGTGACGGTTCCGTAGATGCCCGAGGTGGTCACGACCTCGTCGCCGACGCCGAGCGACGCCTGGAGCTGCTGCTGCTCCCGGGCGCGCCGACGCTGCGGCCGGATCATGAAGAAGTACATGGCGAACGGGATGGCGAGGAGCAGGATCAGCGAGAAGGCGCTGCCCCCCGAGCTCGATTCGGCGCTGGCCAGGACGGAGGCGACGGACGTGTTCATGGCGGTGTACGAGGCTATCGGTCAGTCGCCCCACACCGAGAGCACCTCGGCCCTCAGCGCGTCGAACGTTCCGTCGACGATCGTGGCACGCATCCGCCGCATCAGGTCGATCGTCCAGGCGACGTTGTGGATCGAGAGCAGTCGCGACGCCGTCGGCTCGCCGACCGGGAGGAGATGGCGGAGATACCCGCGACTGTGTCGGGCACACACCTCACACGGACACTCCGGGTCGAGCGGCTCGTCGAGCTCGGCGTTCCGGGCCGCCTTGGCCTGGAATCGCCCCGTCGACGTGAGTGCGGTTCCGTGACGGCCGAGCCGGGTCTGCATGACGCAGTCGAACTGGTCGACCCCGAGGGCGACGGCCTCGACGAGCGACGCCGGATCGCCGACGCCCATCAGGTACCGGGGCCGATCGGCGGGCAGGTGCTCGATCGCAGCGGCGAGCGCAGGCAGCATCTCGGCGCGGGTCTCGCCGACCGACAGACCTCCGATTCCGTACCCGTCGAACCCGATCTCCACCGTGCGCTTCGCGCTCTCGGCGCGCATCGACTCCGAGATCCCGCCCTGCACGATGCCGAACAGCGCCTGGTCGGGTCGTGTGTGCGCCGCCTTCGCCCGAGCGGCCCAGGCCGCGCTGCGTTCGAGGGCGCTCCGTACGACGTCGGGCGGACTCGGGAGCGGTGGGCACTGGTCGAGGACCATCTGGATGTCGGCGCCGAGCTGCTGCTGCACCCGCACGGCGTCCTCGGGGGTGAACCGGATCGACGACCCGTCGTACGTGCTCTTGAACGTGACGCCGTCGTCGTCGACCTTCGGGTCGAGCGAAAACACCTGGAAGCCGCCGGAATCGGTCAGCGTCAGCCCGTCCCAGCCGGCGAACGAGGCGAGGCCACCGAACCGCTCCACGAGGTCGGCGCCCGGCCGGAGCATCAGGTGGTAGGTGTTGCCGAGCACGATCTGGGCACCGATCCGGTCGTAGTCGGCGGCGCTCAGGTACTTGATGGCGCCGCGGGTGCCGACGGGCATGAACAGCGGCGTGGTGTACGAGCCGCCGGCCGTGGTGGCGGTGGTGGCGCGGGCGAACCCGTCGACCGCGTCGATCCGACTCTCGACCGGACGCATCAGCCCACACTCCCCGGCGTCGCCCGTTCCAGCAGCATCGCGTCGCCGAAACTCAGGAAGCGGTAGCCGTCCTCACCGTCGTGATGCTCGAGCGCGATCTCGTACAGCTCGCGCCAACGTGGGCCGACGAACGCGTCGATCATCATCAACAGTGTCGTGCCGGGCAGGTGGAAGTTGGTCATCATCACGTCGACGACCCGCCACTCGAATCCGCGGTGGATGAACAGGTCGGTCCGGCCCTCCAGCACACCGTGTCGAGCGGCCGACTCCAACGCCCGCACCGCCGTGGTGCCGACCGCCACGACGCGACGTCCGTCGTCCCGGGCCCGCTGGCAGGCCTGCCAGGTGGAGTCGGGCACGCGATATCGCTCGGTGTGCATCGGATGGTCGAGCGGATCGTCGGTGGAGATCGGCTGGAACGTGTCGAGTCCGACGACGAGCTCGACCGCACATCGCTCGACACCAACAGCATCGAGGCGGCCGAGCAGGTCGTCGGTGAAGTGGAGGCCCGCCGTGGGAGCTGCGGACGAACCGGGAACGGCTGCGTACACGGTCTGGTACCGCTCGGTGTCGGTGAGCCGCTCGTGGATGTACGGGGGAAGCGGCATCTCGCCGACCTCGTCGAGCACGGTGGCGACGTCGTCGCCGATCGGTGCCACGAGCACGACCTCGAACGTGTCGCCCGCGGCCGTGCGCTCTCCCATCGCGGCGACGACTCGGTCACCGACGAGCAGCTCCTCACCCACACGCAGCTTGCCGCCGGGCCGGACGAGCGACTCCCATCTCCGCCGCTCGCCGTCGAGAGCGTCGAGAAGCAGGACCTCGACCGCTCCCCCGCTGCGGCGCCGGAGCCGCAGCCGTGCCGGCAGGACCCGCGTCTCGTTGACCACCAGCACGTCACCGGGGCGGAGGATCTCGTCCAGTTCACGGACGTGCCGGTGCTCGACGAAGCCGCCTCGGTCGACGAGGAGCCGAGCCGCGTCGCGCGGCGCGATCGGGGTCTGGGCGATCCTGTCGTCGGGGGGCTGGTACTGGAAGTGGCTGAGCTGCACGGGGGGGTCGCGTGAGTCAACCGTGGAGCTGGGGACGACG
>JBCCTP010000494.1:0-3254 GCA_039198505.1 Actinomycetota bacterium
GATCGCGCCTTCGCCGCCGCCGGCTTCGTGGCCGCCTGATTGTTCCGTCGACCCCCGGGGTCGATGGAACAATCAGTTCGACGCGATCACGACCAGGTCGTCGACCATGCCGTCGGCGCGGTGTTCTCCGATCGAGCAGTAGAACTCCTGCGAGCCGGGCGCGTCGTCCGGAACCTCGAGTTCGATGACCGCCTGCCGGCCGGCGGGGACTCGCACGTCGACGTCCCACTCGTCGATCGTGACGGTGTGCGGCAGGTCGCTGGGATTCACCAACATCGCTCGGAAGACGGTCCCGGCCTCGACCTCGATCGGTGTCGGTGCGTAGGCGAAGTTCGTCAGCGCGATCTTCGGCAACGCGTCCCGCTCGGCGGCGGTGAGGTCGCCGCCGGCCACATCGACCGGCTCGATGACCCGGACGAGGCCGATCATCCCGAGGCCCACGAGCAGGCCGGCGATGACCAGACCCGCCGAGCGGAGCCCCGGGATCGTCGACGACTCGGACGCCGGTCGGTCGAGGGCGATCGCGAGGCATCCGACGACACTGACGCCGGCGAGCAGGAGCGACAGGAAGGCGTGGAGCTTCCACCACGCCGAGTCGAGCGCGACGAGGCTGAACGAGAGGTCGGCGGCCGCCGGAGTGGTGATCAGCGCGACCGGGAAGGCGAGGAACACCACTGCGGCCCATCGCCGACCCACCCACAACCCAGCGACGACGGCGATCATGGCGACGAGGATCCCGACCAGAGTCGGATCGACGCTCGGGCGGACGGCTCGGAGCGCGAAGAGCGCCGTGAACCCGGTGGCGGCGAGTCGTCCGATCATGACCGCACCGTCGCTGACCGACCGGCGAACCACGCCACGGCGTCGCCGAGGGAACGCTCGAGCGGTGTCGGAGCGAGTCCGAGCCGACCCTCGGTCTCTGTCGAGTCGAGCACGAAGTCGCGGTCGAACTGATACAGCATCTCGACGACCTCACCGGCGTCGCGGTTCACGAGACCGACGAGGCGCAGGAGCATCGGCGGAACTCGTCGGGATCGAGCCGAGCCGTCTCCTCCGTGATCGGCCGCCGCTGCGGCGGCCATGTCGACGATCTCACCGATCGTGCGGGCCGGAGCGGTGGGTGCGTGCCATGCCCGCCCCCAGGTCGACTCGTCGCAGGCGACGGCGACCATGGCGCGACCGACATCGGTCGGCGCCGTGAGTGAGTGGAGGACGTCGAGTGGCCCCATCACCTCGGCTGGTTTCCCGGCGAGGAGCGGCCGGAGGAACCGCTCACCGGTGATCGACTGGATGACGCCCGGTCCCACGAAGTCGCTCGCCCGGACCGCCGCACAGGCGACGCGTCCCGAGCGGTGGGCTCGGTCCAGATCACGCCAGGCATCGGCGCGGACCGCACCCTTTCGTGTGGCCCCCGGCGAGTCCGCCGTGATGAGTGGCGTCGACTCGGTCATCGGAACGGTGACCGGCCCGTAGCCGTAGAGATTCTCGACGGCGACGAGCGGTGCGCCCGCTCGCTCGCACCCACTCAGGATCGACTCTTGGAACGGCCGGAAGTCGTGGACCCAGCGGTGGTACGGCGGCTGTGCGCACTGGAAGACGGCCGAGGCGTCGTGCAGCGCCTCCTGCGCACTGCGAGCGCTCGACACGTCGGCGGAGCGGTGCTCGACGTCGTCGCGGAGTTCGTGAGCACCTGTGAGCGAGCGCGTGACCACGACAGGCCGGACGCCTCGCTCGTGCAGGGCGGCGACCACGGCTCGCCCCACGGGGCCGGCTCCGATCACGACCGGGCGGTCGAGTGGGTTCCTCATGTCGGTTCTCCAATCGGTGATGAAAGATCAAACACTGTTTGAAATCAGTGAACACCGAACAGTGTTTGATTGTCAATCGACGTTCGGGTACCGTTGGTCACATGACGGGATGCGCGATCGCACGAGGAACCCCGGCCACATGACCGACGCGGCGACGGCACCCGAGACCCGACGCGAGCGGCTGCGCCGCGAACTGACCGCCGACATCCTCCGCATTGCGCGTCGGCAGCTGTCGGAAGAGGGCGCTGGCGCCGTCACGTGGCGGGCGATCGCGCGGGAACTCGGGATGAACCCTGCGTCGCTCTACACGTACTTCGACAACCTCGACGCCCTGTTCACCGCGCTGATCCTGCAGAGCTACGAGTCACTCGGAGCCGCCGTGTCGTCCGCGGCACACGAGCACGGCGACGCCGAACCCGTCGACCGTGCGATCGCCTGCATGCTCGCCTACCGGGCCTGGGCGGTCGAACATCCCGCCGAGTTCAACCTCATCTTCACCGACCAGATCCCCGGCTACGAGGCTCCGGACGACGCCGGCACGTTCGAAGCCGAGATGGCGGTGCTCCAACCCGTGATCGGTGCGCTCGCCGCCGTCCGCGGTCGGGTGATCCCCGGGACCCCGTCGTCGCCCTCGGAGGTGGCCGACACTCCGGAGGCAGATGCGTCGATCGCTCTCTGGGCGCAGGCGCACGGCCTGGTGATGCTCGAGATCAACAACCACCTGCCCGATGACGGCCGACCGGAGCGCTTCGAGCGTGTGGTGACCCGGTCGATCCGCGCGCTGGTGTGATGGTCGAGTGTTCCGTCGAGTCCCGGGGTCGGGGGAACGATGGTCAGCGGCGCCAGTAGCCGGTCATCGACACGTGGTCGGCGGCGAGGCCGACGTCGTGGCGGAGGTACTTCCGCACGGCGGTGATCTGGCGCGACTCGGCGGCACCGAACGCGTAGAGCCCGACCGGGTCGAGATCGAGGGCGCGCACGGCATCGAGGAAGGCGGTGCCCTCGCCGGGTGCACGTTCGCGGCGCAGGATCCACTCGACCGTGACGCCGTCGCGCGTCGGCAGGTCGACGACGTGCGCTTCGTCGATCGCTTCGGCGATCACGTGCACCGGTGCGGGCGCATCCGACGATGCGATCTGCTCGAGCATCGATGCGGTCGCTCCGAGTCCCGACTCATCGGTGACGAACAGATACCGCCGCACATCGGAGGGTGGCTCGGCGGAGCGGCGAGGGCCCCAGAGTGCCACGGGATCACCCGGAGATGCGGCGGCCGCCCAGCGAGACGCCGGGCCCGCGTGATCGTGCAGGACGAACCACATGTCGATCTCACCGACCTGAGGGCGGTGGCGGACGACGGTGTAATACGCCCCGATCGGCCGATCGGCGTCGGCCATCTCCTCGTATCCGGTCCACGTGAACGTCTCGTCGAGGGTCAATTCGTCTCGC
>JBCCTP010000495.1:0-3246 GCA_039198505.1 Actinomycetota bacterium
CTCGCATCGCCTTTCCGGCCCGGGTCTTCTGCAGCGCCAGGCCGATCCCGACGAGCACGACGACGGAGAAGACGATGATGAACACGTCCTTCGGGGCCAGCTCGAACCAGCCGAAGTCGATGCGCTCCTGGATCTGGAAGTCGCGGTAGAAGCGAGACCGCTCACCGAACTGATACAGGTACACGTTGCGGAGGAGGATCGAGAATCCGATCGACACCACCAGCGCGGCGATGAGGCTCGCGCCTCGCTTGCGCAGGCGTCTCCACACGAACTCGTTGAACGCCCACCCGGCGATGCCGCAGATGATCAGGGCGAGGGTCGCCGCGAAGATCAGCGAATTCGTCCCCGGGATCCCGAGGATCCGGCCGGGGTAGACCACGTGGAACACGAAGGCGACCATCGCACCGAAGGTGACCGCCTCGCCATGGGCGAAGTTGGTGAGTCCGGTGGTGCCGTAGATGAGCGACAGGCCCACGGCACACATGGCGATGATGAGGCCGAGCTTGACGCCGTCGACGAACAGCTGGAGCGAGCGGATGGTGTTGTCCGTGCTCTCGACCGCTTCGCCGAGCGGGAACAGCGTGTTGGCGGCCTCGTTGAGGTCGACCTCGATCCCGGTGAGCTGGTTGCGCCCCTCCTGGCGGAGTGGCACCCCGTCGGGGAGGGTCTCCTCGACGAGTGTGACGTCGACCCGGGCGGTCGGGATCCCGCCCGATCCGTCGTCGATGAAGAGGTCGTCGGGGATCGGGACCCGCCACGCGCCGTCGGCGTCGCTGACCGTCTGGCCGATCTCGTCGCCGGCGTTGTCGAGTCCGCTGTCGGCGGCGACCGAGACGATCATGGTGACGCCTTCGACGAACACGTCCTCGCCGGCTTCGTCACGGGTGCGGAGGACGCCGCCGATGCTCGAGCCGGACCCCTCGTCGGCACCGTCCTCGGGTGCCGATGCGCCGGCCGCACCGGTCGGAGGAGCGAGCGAGAAGACCGCCAGGATCCCGACGAACAGTGCGACGACGGCCCGGGTGGGACCGCCGCGCCATCGTCGTCCAGGTTCCGCCGCTGTCGATGACCCGCTTGGCACGGACGGGCACTCTAGACCGCAGCGGCGGAGGGGCTGGACACTCCCCGTTCACCTCCCGTCGACCCGTCGCCGGCTGCAGCCATGACCTCGGAGTCGGCGGTGGACGACCGGAGCACGAGGCGCACGGTCATGATCCACAGTGCCGTCGCTCCGGCCACATGCGTCGCCACGAGCAGCTCCGGCACGCCGGTGAAGTACTGGGCGTAGCCGACGACGCCCTGCAGGAGCGCGACGAAGAGCCAGCCGGACAGGTCGTTCTGACGGGCGTGGTCGTGGCGACGCGACGCGAGCACGGCGAGGGCGACACCCACGAGCACCGTGACGATCACGGTGACGCTGTGGATCTCGGCGACGGTCGAGATGTCGAAGCCGTATCGGATGGCGTTCTCGTCGCCGGCATGGGGGCCCGAGCCCGTGACGACCGTGCCCGTGGCGAGTGCGGCGAAGGTGAGACCGCCGAGTGCGACCGTGAGCATCTGCGCCGAGTCGGTCGGCCGACGGATCGGGACCGTCTCGCCGGTGGACAGGAACTCGCGGGCGCGCACCGCGGCGACGGTGGCGAACAGCAACGCCACCATGGCGAGGAGGAAGTGGGACTGCACGACCGCCGGGTGCAGGTCCTCGGTGACGACGAAGCGCCCGACGAGGCCGTTGGCGATCACGAGCAGGAACGTGCCGACGGCCGGCCAGCGCAGACCATCACCGCGCCGGGTCGCGCGGAGCCCGAGCACGAGGAGAGCGAGGGTCGGCAAGCCGATGAGTCCACTGAGCAGTCGGTTGGCCTGCTCGATCGCTGTGTGGGTCGAGGAGACGTCGATGAACCGCTGCTCGCTGCAGCCGGGCCAGTCTGCGCACCCGAGGCCACTCCCGGTGAGGCGGACCACGACCCCGGCGACGGTGAGGAAGGCCAGTCCGACGAGTGTCACCACGGCGATCTGGCGGTACCGACGAACGGTCATCGAGACCTCAGGATACGGGCGTCGGAGAGTACGGTTCGCCCCGTGCTGACGTCGTTCGACGACTACCCGATCCACCAGACGCCCCACCCCGTCGCCCGGACCGGATCGACCGACCTCAACCATTACGACCGCTATTTCTTCAACGGCATCACTCGAGATTCGCGACTGTTCTTCGCCGCCGCGATGGGGCTGTATCCCAACCGTCACGTGGCCGACGCAGCCTTCAGCGTGGTCGTCGACGGTGGCACGGTCGACGCCCGACAGATCAACGTGCACGCGTCACGGCGAGCACCCGCCGACCGCCGAGAGGCGAACCAGGTCGGTCCGATCCAGGTCGAGGTGATCGTGCCGCTGGCGGTGCTGCGGCTCACGGTCGAGTCGCCCGAGCACGGGCTGCGGGCCGATCTCACGTTCCGCCGACGTACCGCGCCCATCGAGGAGCCGCACTTCTTCCACCAGGTCGGCAACCGCACGATCATGGACTCGACCCGGATGACGCAATTCGGCACGTGGTCGGGGTGGGTCGAGGTCGACGGCGAGACCACCGAGGTGACCGACGCCGACACCTTCGCCAGCCGCGACCGGTCGTGGGGGGTGCGCACCGTCGGGGAGCGGGCGCCGGTGGGGGCTCCGGTCGCCGACCCGCAGTTCTTCTGGTTGTGGGCGCCGCTGCACTTCGAGGGCTTCGCCGCACACTTCGACGTCAACGAGTACGCCGACGGCCACCGTTGGCACGACAGCGGATTCGTGGCGCGAGCCGCATCACCCGAGACTCCGCCGGACGAGACACTCGAGCCGGCCGAGGCGATGAAAGCCGTCGACCACCGCACCACCTGGCGCCCCGGGAGCCGACACGCCGAGCGATCCGAGATCGATCTCGTGCCGTGGCGCGGCGAGCCGTCCTCCGTGGTGCTCGAGCCGCTGTTCGACTTCCAGATGATGGGGATCGGCTACACGCACCCCGAATGGTCACACGGCGTGTGGAAGGGCGAACTCGAGGTCGGCGGCGACCGCTTCGACCTGCCCGTCCCCGACCCGACGGCGCCGCACCACGTGCACGTGCAGACCATCGTGAGGGCCACCACCAGCGGAGGCCTGGGTGTGCACGAGGGCATCGGCATCCTCGAACAGCTCATCGTGGGCCGCCACGCTCCGAGCGGTCTCGAAGGCCTGTTCGACGGATTCGTCCCGGTGGAGTGACGTTCC
>JBCCTP010000496.1:0-3193 GCA_039198505.1 Actinomycetota bacterium
ACATCGACCGAGTACGGGCGGGATCCGATCACCCCTCCGAGGTTCTTGCGGAGGTGTGAGACCTCGGCCTTGAGAGTGGAGGCGCTGACGGGAGCGTCGCCGTACACCTGGGCGTGGAGTTGGTCGAGCGTGCACGGCCCCGTCAGGACGAGGACCGCCAGGATCTCGATCTGGCGCAGACTGAGGTGCACCTCGTGACCGTCGAGCGTCACTCGCGGCCACCCGAGTAGCTCGACCTGCAGGCCGCCGACGCGGTCGTCGGTCGTCGCCAACGGTCGGTCGGCCAGTCTCGCTTCGACGAGCCGTGCCAGCGATCGGACGGTGGTGCCGGCGAGTTCGCTCGCCCGCGCCCAGGTGGAGCTGAGATCGAGTGACCCCACGACCCGGCCCGAGGAGTCGTGCACCGGCGCGGCGTAGCAGACCCAGTCGTGGACCGGTTCGGACCAGTGCTCGCCGGCGAACACCGTGGCCGGTCGACCCGTCGCGAGGGCGAGACCGGGGGCGTTGGTGCCGGCGGCGGCTTCGCTCCACAGCGTGCCGGGGAGGAATCCGGCCTCGTCGGCGGCCCGACGCATGTCGGCGCTTCCTTCGCTCCAGACGATGCGGCCGAACTCGTCGGTGACCGCCGCGACGTAGCCCTCGCTGTCCGCGACCTGTCCCAGTTCGTCGATCAGCTCGGCGGCAGGTGCAAGGGGCGTGTCGGAGAGCGTCGTCGGGTCATCGATGGTCGTCACGTCCGACGTGCCGTCACAAGCCGGCGACGTCCGACAGCGGTCCCAGGATGCGCGGATCTCCGAGCGCAGACCGTCGGTGGTGTCGTCGGGTCGGTCACCGTCGACGTAGCTCGCACGGGCGCGATCGAGTTGCCGTCGCCTCTCGACGAGCGAGTCACCCGCGTCGACCGTCATGGCGCAACCAACCTTTCCCCTACCCCCAGCCACCGACCATACATCGCATCCTGGCGCAGGGATACACCTTGCCCGACACATCACGAGAGGGGACCTTCACATGATCCACGCCGCACCGAACACGGCCGACAGCGCTGTCCAGTTCCAGGATCGCTACGACAACTTCATCGGCGGGAAGTGGGTGCCGGCCGTCGAGGGGAAGACGTTCGAGAACATCACGCCGGTGACCGGCGAAGCGTTCTGCGAGGTCGCCCGCTCCGACGGCAAGGACATCGAACTCGCACTCGACGCCGCCCATCAGGCGCGTGAGGCATGGGGCAAGACGAGCCCCACCGAGCGGTCGAACATCCTGCTCCGCATCGCCGATCGACTCGAGGAGAACCTCGAGATGCTCGCCATCGCCGAGACGTGGGAGAACGGCAAGCCGGTGCGCGAGACCATGGCGGCCGACCTGCCGCTGGCCGTCGACCACTTCCGCTACTTCGCCAGCGTGCTCCGTGCGCAGGAGGGCGGCATCTGCCCGATCGACGACGACACGATCGCGTACCACTACCACGAGCCGCTCGGCGTGGTCGCGCAGATCATCCCGTGGAACTTCCCGATCCTCATGGCGACCTGGAAGTTGGCTCCGGCGCTCGCCGCCGGCAACTGCGTCGTGCTCAAGCCGGCCGAGCAGACGCCGACCACGATCCTCATGGTGATGGAGATGATCGCCGACCTCCTGCCCGACGGCGTGATCAACATCGTCAACGGGTTCGGTGTCGAGGCCGGCAAGCCGCTGGCGTCGAGCAAGCGCGTCGCCAAGGTGGCGTTCACCGGCGAGACCACGACCGGTCGCCTGATCATGCAGTACGCGTCCGAGAACATCATCCCGGTCACGCTCGAGCTGGGTGGGAAGAGCCCGAACATCTTCATGGCCGACGTGATGAACGCCGACGACGACTACCTCGACAAGGCGATCGAGGGCTTCGTGATGTTCGCCCTCAACCAGGGTGAGGTGTGCACGTGTCCGTCCCGTGCGCTGATCGACGCATCGATCTACGACGACTTCATGGCGCGGTGCCTCGAGCGGGTGGCGGCCATCAAGAGCGGGCATCCCCTCGACCCCGAGACGATGCTCGGCGCGCAGGCGTCGAACGATCAACTCGAGAAGATCCTGTCGTACCTCGACATCGGTCGTTCGGAGGGCGCCGAGGTGCTCGCCGGTGGCGGTCGCCGGACGGTCGAGGGCCTCGAGGGCGGGTACTACGTCGAGCCGACCGTGTTCAAGGGAACCAACGACATGCGGATCTTCCAGGAGGAGATCTTCGGTCCGGTGCTCGCCGTGACCACCTTCGAGCACGAGGCCGAGGCGCTGCGGATCGCGAACGACACGCTCTACGGCCTCGGGGCCGGCGTGTGGACCCGCGACGGCAACGCTGCGTACCGGATGGGTCGGGCGATCGAGGCGGGCCGCGTGTGGACGAACTGTTACCACGCCTATCCCGCGCACGCCGCGTTCGGTGGCTACAAGGGCTCGGGCATCGGCCGGGAGAACCACAAGATGATGCTCGACCACTATCAGCAGACGAAGAACCTGCTGGTCAGCTACGCGCCGCAGAAGCTCGGCTTCTTCTGATCGGCGCTCCGAGCAACCACTTCCCTGGAGTCATCCCATGAGCGAACTCGTCACGCAGGTCGACGTCACCGAGGCGGCAGCGGAGCTGCTCGACCGTCTGGCCGAACAGCACGGTCCGTTGCTGTTCCACCAGTCGGGCGGCTGCTGCGACGGCAGTGCCCCGATGTGTTACCTGCGTGACGAGTTCCGCCTCGGCGAGCGGGACGTCCACCTCGGTGACATCGGTGAGTCGAAGACTCCGTTTCACATCGGCGGCGACCAGTACGAAGCATGGAAGCACACCCATCTCACGGTCGACGTCGTACCCGGGCGGGGAAGTGGGTTCTCGCTCGAGGCACCCGAGGGTGTCCGGTTCATCATCCGCTCCCGCGTGCTGACCGAGGACGAACTCGTCGCCCTCGGCATCGACGCCGGCTGATCACACCGGTCGCCGGGAGTCGCACGCGTTCTCGTGGACGTGTGACACCACTGCTGTGTCATACGTCCACGAGAAGGAAGAGTCATCGACGATGGCACGCGCGCCGAGGTGTGGCGAGCGACGGTGACCGGGTGCGGCCATCATGGCGGCCGATGAACCGCTCGACGTTGTGTCGGATTGCGCTCACCGGTGCGATCCTCGCCGCCGCGTGTGGTGGTACCGAGTCCGGGGAACAGTCCGCCACCGGTG
>JBCCTP010000497.1:0-3149 GCA_039198505.1 Actinomycetota bacterium
CGAGACCGCCGTGATCGACGGCCGACCGCGCTCGGCGACCGTGACCGCCCGCTCCGACCTCCGGCTCCGCATCGGCGTGGGCTCCGAACTCCGAGCCCGCTGCATCGAGAGCCCGGACGCCACGTTCGCGTTCGCCCGCCAGTTCGCGACTCGACTCCGCGATCGCGAGGAGCGCATCACCCCGCCGTCGGGTTCGAACACGGCCGGCGCAACGACGATCGCCAGCGATGCGCCCGAGATCCCTCCGGCCGAGGTGCTGGTGTTCGACCCGACGGCATCCGGGTACTTCGACGACCCGAATGCCCAACTCGACGCGCTGCGCGAGGCGTCGCCGCTCATCCCGCGCCCGGAGGTCGACGGATGGATGGTGACCCGCTACGCCGACGTCCACTCGCTGTCCCGCGACCGCCGGTTCGGCCACGACATCGCACCGGCCGGGTCGAGTCCGGTGCTCGACGCTGAGCGGGAGTCGATCCAACAGAATCCGATCGTCACGCTGTCGATGCTCCGCCAAGACGGCGACGATCACCTGCGTCTGCGCCGCCTCGTGTCGTCGGCGTTCACACCGAGAGCGATCGCCCGGTGGCGCACGCGAACCGCTGAGATCAGCGCGGAGCTGCTCGACGCTCTCGAGCGAAACGGGGGAGGCGACCTCATCGCGGACTACGCGCTTCCGCTACCGGTTCGGATCATCTCGGACATGCTCGGATTCGACACGGACGACGCCGAACGGATGCGCGTGTGGTCCCACCAGATCGCGTTGACCCTCGACGGCGACATCTCGGACGAGGACCGTCAGACCGGCAACGCCGCAATGGAGGCGATGCTCGAGCGGATCGCCGAGCGCTACGACGTCGAGCGGGCCGAACCGAGCGACGGCATCCTCGCGGCGCTCGTCCACGCTGAGGCCGACGGCCGCCGCCTCAGCCGCGAGGAGGTGTTGATGAACGTCTCGCTGCTGTACGTGGCCGGGCACGAGACCACCACCAACCTCATCGGGAACGGCGCCGTCCAACTCCTGCGGCACCCCGACGAGCTGCATCGCCTCCGCGTCGACCCGTCGCTCGACGCCAACGTCATCGAGGAGATCATGCGCTACGACAGCCCGGTGCAGTTCACACGTCGAATCGCGAAGGAGCCCGTCGAGGTCGCCGGCGAGACGTTGGACGCCGGCACCGTCTTGATGCTCTGCTTCGCGTCGGCGAATCGGGATCCCCGTCATTGGGGACCGACGGCACACCGGTTCGACGTCGGTCGACCGAACGCCAACGGACACGTGTCGTTCGGCGGCGGGCCGCACCACTGTCTCGGTGCCGCGCTCGCACGACTGGAGGGGTCGATCGCTCTCCCGGGCCTTGTGCGTCGGTTCCCCCGTCTGCGCTGGACCGAGGAGCCGGCCTACGAGTCCCGCGTCGTGCTCCGCGGCCTCGGATCACTCTCGATCGAAGTCTGACGCGGAGGGGGCTCGAACCCCACGAGTCCGGTCAGGCGTCGGGGAACCAGGAGCCGTGGAAGCCGTGAGGGACGCGCTGTGGGAGGGCGACCTCGGCGACCGGACCGGCCGACATGTCGGCGGCGTCGAGCACGACGAACGACGACGACTCGGTCGCTCGGTCGTACGTGTACGTGAGCAGCCATCCCTCGTCCTCGCCAGCCGAATCCGACGCGGGCACGAACACCGGCTCGCCGCACGACGTGGTCGACCCGAAGTCGTGGTGCGACGACTCGCCCGACACGACGTCGTACTTGACGATGTTGGTGGCGACGTCGGTGCGGATCTTCTCGCCGGGCCGATCGGTGACCGCCCAGCCGAACTGGTTCGCGAGACCGGTCCGGCGATCGTCGATCCGCGGGAACGCATGCTCACGGTCGTCGAGCTGCTGCTCGGTGACCTTGCCGGTGCGCAGGTCGAATCGCCAGCGCCAGAGGTAACACGGCTCGAACGAGTCGTCACCTCCCGCCCACATCGACGGATGACGACCGGCATCGAGAACGACGACGTTCCCGTCGTCTTCCTCCCACGCGTTGACGATGTGGAAGACGTAGCAGTCGTCGACCTCGAACCACCGCGGTTGCGCCGGCTCACCGGATCCGACGTTGCGCCGGTCGAGCAGGCCGATCCGCGACCCGTTCGACGGTCGCCACTGGAACGGCATCCCACCGCCCGACAGGGCGATGTCGAGGTCGAACACGACGGGCAGATCGAGGAAGATGGCGTGGTTCCGGCTGAGTGCGAAGTCGTGCATCATGACCGGTGCCGGGATCTCGATCGGCTGCTTGTGGATCACCGACCCCGACGGATCGGCGACGTAGTAGGTCACGTACGGCATCGAGACCAGCTCGTATCCGAAGAAGTGCATCTCACCCGTCTCGGCACAGGTGTGCGGGTGGGCGGTCACGGGGGTCGTGACCGTGCCGGCGAAGTCGGTCGGCCCGATGGTCGCCAGGTCGGGCCCGATCTCGTTCGGGAAACTGCCCTCCTCGAGCGCCAGGATGCGGCCGGCGTGGCGCACGACGTGGGTGTTGGCGCGGCCTGCCGAGAGATCGAACTCGAAGGTCTCGGGGTTCATCCGTGGCTCGCCCGCGAGCAGCTTCGTGCGCACCCACCGGTTGCGGTACCACTCGGCCTTGCCGTCGCGCAGCCGGATGCCGTGCAGCATTCCGTCGCCGTCGAACCAGTGCATGGGAATGCCCTCGGCGGGGTTGGCGCCGTTGCGCACGAATCGACCGTCGAGTTCGGCCGGGATCGATCCGACGACGGGAAGGTCGAACGCCTCGACCTCGTCGCCGACCGGGGCGTAGTTGCCGCGCATGTAGAACGGCAGCCGCTCTTCCGCGGCGTCGGACGTGGAGGGCTCCTCGACGGTCGTCATGCCCACAGTCTCCCAGGACCGGTTGCGATCCGGATCACCGGCCGGGGGGATGACGACTCCGCCATCCGGCTGATCTGCTGACCTGTCCGTTTCCGCCCGTGCCAGATCCGGACACTGTCCGCTTCTGGCACGGGCGCAGGCGGACAGTGTCCGGTTTCGCCCAGGTCGGGTCGACGCGGCGTCAGGCGGAGACGCTGATGAGGGAGTGGTCGGAGTTGTTCGTCGGGAGCGGGCCCTGATCGGTGGCGACGACGATGTCCTCGAGCCGCATGCCCC
>JBCCTP010000498.1:0-3130 GCA_039198505.1 Actinomycetota bacterium
CGAGGTCGATGCCGTCGAGTACCGCGTCGAGATCACGCAGAACGCGCCCATCGACGTCACCGTCGACGGGGTCGACATCACCGGGAGCATCGAGGCCACTGGCACGATGATCATCAACCGCGACAACCCGCTCGACGTCGACACCGACTACCTGCAGACGAGTTCCGCATCGTTCGACGGCATCGACCTCGACCTCACGATCGAGGTCACGACCGAGTCGACCTCACTCGACTGACCGCCTCGCTCGTGGGCACGACGCCGAGCGGCGTGGCGGCGGTCAGCCCTCGGTGGGAGCGAGCCGAACGGCGATGCCGGCGAGCACCAGGTCGAGCTTGCGTTCGAACCACTCGGCGGCGGGTTCGTCGAGGCCGGGCTCGTGGCCGTGGGAGGGGGCGCGGATCGCCACGTCGACGGGAAGATCGATCACGGTGTCGACCGCGAGAAGGGCGGCGTCAGGGGCGAACCCGAGCTCGATCAGATGTGCCGTGAGCTCGCCGACCCGTCGGACAGCGGTCGGCCCGGGATCGGTGGCGCCGACGCTCGCCACCGAGAGACCGGGGTGGGCGACCAGCAGGTCCCACACCGCGCGACTCGCCGCCTCCAGATCGGCACGCCAGTCGTCGGTGGGCAACGGCCACGGTTGTGCTGACACCGCCCGGTCGACGGCGAGGCCGAGAAGCTCGTCTCGATTCCGGACGTGGTGGTACAGGGTGCTGTGGGTGACGCCCAGGTGGGCCGCGACCGCTTCGATCGTCAGCCGGGGGAAGCCGACGGCGAGACCCGCCTCTGCGATCCGGTCACGATCGATCTTCCGACGGCGCGTCCGGCGGTGAGTGGAGGGCTGTGAGTCGATCCGCTCAGGATGCCAGGCGCGCCGTCCCCGGATCGGCGGCAGGGTTCCTTAATCGACAGTCTGTCGATTAAGGTTCAGGGCGCTTGTTCACCATCGTTCGTCCCTCCTCTCGCCTGGTTGCGACCGCAACACTGGTCGTCGTGTCGCTCCTGGCGGCCTGCGGGGACGACGACAGCGCCGAGCCCGCGCCGACCGATACCACGACCGGTGCGTCGACCGATGTCGAACCGATCGCGACGGCGCCGACCACGGCGGAGGCGTCCGACGACACCACCTCTGCGTCGACCCAGCCGACACCCGACGAGTCGACCACGCCGACGACGCCGAGGACGAAGACCGCTCCCGATCCCACCACGACCGAGGCCGGGGCGGATTTCCCCCGTACCGTCGTCGACGCCGGTGGTCCGGTCGAGATCCCGGCGCGACCCGAACGGATCATCGCGACCGGCGCCCAGGTCGACCTCGATTCGCTCGTGGTGCTCGGGATCGATCCAGTGGGCGCCGGGACGTTCTTTGGCGCGCCACCGCCCTGGGTCGCCGACGCCGTCGACGATGCCGTCCTCTTCGACGTCAACGAGACCAACCTCGAGCAGGTGGCGAGCCTCGACCCCGACCTCGTTCTCGGACCAGCGGACGTGCTCGAACCGGTCGCCGACGAACTGCGGCAGATCGCACCGACCCTGCTCCTCGACACGGCGACCCCGTGGCGGCAGAACCTGGAGCTCATCGCCGACGCAACCGGCCGGGAGGACGATGCCGACGAGTTCCTCGACGACTTCGACCTCCTGGTCGAGGAGATGCGGGCGGCCGCAGCGCCATTCGCCGAGACCACCATCTCGGCCATCACGGTGGGTCCCGATGGTTCCGTTCTCGCCCTCGCCGCCCGATCGGCCACCGGTGAGGCGCTGGAGCTGCTCGGTGTCCCCCGGGCGGACGGACAAGACGCCGATGTCGAGTTCGTCCCCGTCGCCGAGGAGCTGCTCGGTGATCTCGATGCGGACGTGATCTTCGTCTGGCACAGTGCGTTCCTGGCCCCTCAGTGGGAGGAGCTCCAGGCGTCGCCGGTGTGGCAGTCGATCCCGGCCGTCGCCGACGGCCGTGTCGTCGTCAGCACCGACGAGCGCTGGTTCTTCGCCACCCCCCAGGCGGTCCGGCTCTCGGTCGAGGCGCTCATCTCCGACGTGCTCGAACCGGGGACGGGACGTGGCGGCTGAACTCGACGAGAGCCGCCACCCGGTCGTGGTGTTGCGCACCGGCGCGGTCGACTCCCAGGACGAGGTCGACGCACTCGTCGCCGCGTTCACGCGACTGTTCGAGATCGGCCCGGTCGGTCTCGCTCTCGAGTGGGGGCGCGTCGGTCGCGACGCCCGCCGTCAGATCGCCGAGTTCCGTTCGAGCAATGACGACTCGTTCCGAGCAGCCGTGCGCTGCACGGCGAGCATCGTCGCTCCGGCAGTGGTGGAGGCGAATCGCGCCAAGGCGGCGGACGATCCCGCCCGTGCGGATCGAGCCTGGTACGCCTCCACCGAGGCCGAGGCGGTCGACTGGGTGACCGCGTGGCTCGCTGAGAACGGCTGACCCATTGAGGGGATCCGGTCAGCCGGCGACGCGTCACGACGCTCGAGAGGGTGCTCGCCGCTCACCTCAGCGCTGACGCTGCCGCTCGACCCAGCGCCGTTGCCATGGGGTCTCCACGGCCCGCGGATGATGATGTCGCCGCACCCACGCGACGGCGTCTGACGGATCGACGCCGTCGAGGATCGCCATCGCGGCAAGCGCCGCGCCCGTGCGACCCCGCCCACCGTGGCAACCGATCTCGACTCGTTCGTTCCCGCATCGGTCGAGACACTCGATGAGATCGGCGATGCATCCCGCCCGATCCGCCGGGAGACCGAAGTCCCTCCAGGTGATGTGCTGCGACGGCCAGTCGACCTCGCTCGGCGCACGGGTGCGTCGGCCGAGGAGGTACACGGCGAAGTGCGGTGCGGGATCTGGCGCCGGGTCGCGTCGGAGCGATCGCGCATGGATGGCGCGGCCACTCGGAAACCGCACAGTGGGCACGCTCGGCGGCCACATCTCGGGCAGTCTCCCAGGTGCGGTGCTCGGGCTCGGGCTCGGGCTCGGGCTCGGACGCACAGCCGCCCTCGGCCGAACACCACCAGTGCGGATCGTCGCTTCTGGAGCTCGCGCGGCCCTACGGTCGAACCGTGCCGGAGCTCCCCTTCGACCTCGCCTCGCTGGCCACGGCGATCGAGCGTGAGCGCGTCGCCCGAGGAA
>JBCCTP010000499.1:0-3128 GCA_039198505.1 Actinomycetota bacterium
CACACACCGCAGCTGTACGTCTCGGCGAAGTACGGGAGACAGAGATCGAAGTCGACGTACCACTTCGTCTCCCCGCGGACGGTCTGTTTCGTCGAGAAGATCGCCCCGGGCGGGCAGGCGTCGAGACACACGCGGCAGTTCCAGCAGAAGTCGTCGGCACCGAACTCGCTCCGACCGGACGCGACGAGCGGAGCATCGGTGAGCACGCTGGCCAGTCGGAACCGCGATCCGAGCCGAGGGTGGATCATCGAGCCGTGCTTGCCGAGTTCGCCGAGGCCGGCCTCGATCGCCGCCGGCACGAGCAACATCGGCCCGGCATTCGGTCCGCCGTGGCCGCGTGCGCGGTGACCACGCTCTCGGAGCCAGTCGGCGAGGGCGCGGGCGGCGTAGGTGCCTCGGTTGTACTGGCGTTGCACCTCCGCGCCGGCTTGCCATGACGGAGCCGTCGCCAGCTCCTCGTGCTCCATCTCGACGGCGAGCAGGATCGCCCACGTCTCGTCGACGTCGTGCCCCTCGTACACCCACTCCGGTCGCACGCGGGCGACACCGACGTCGTCGACCGGGAACTCGGGATGGCCGAGGGCGGCATCGCGTATCGCTTGCACCCAAGCGTCGGGCGACCGGTGCTCCCGAGTCGGCGCGACGGACGGCGGCTCGTAGGCATCCCGGTCGCCGTAGCGGAGCACGTTGCGGAGTTCGGGATGCTCGATGTGGCGTCGGCTGATCAGGTCCTGCATCGGCCGGTGCTGGAAGGGCTCGGTCCAGCTCCACATCACGACGGTCGGTCGACGGACGTCATCTTCACCCAGTCCGTTCAGATCGTTCCCGGACACCGGCCCCATCAACTCGACGAGATCTGGCGGGGCGTCCCAGGTGGGTGTTCGCCGGGTGGGCGGTGGCCGCTTGGTCATCGAACTCTTCTCTCCGTCGTGAGCCGACCGAACATTCGGTCGGTACCGCCACGGTAGCATCTCGTCACGTGTCGGCCGTCGGTGAACCCCGATCGTTCAACGACCTCGAGTCGGTGTTGATCGCTGCCGCCGACGAGTTCCTGCTCCGCGGCTACGACGCTGCCCGGATCGGTCACATCGCCGCTGCCGCCGGCCTCTCGAAGAGCTCCCTGTACCACCACGTCGAGGGCAAGGAGCAGTTGCTGGCGCTCGGCATCGACCGGGCCCTCGCCGGCCTCGAGCGTTGCTTCGCCGAAGCACGCCGTCTCCCCGATCCGGCAGAGTCGGTCCGGCGGCTGATCGAGTTGGTGATCGAGGACATGACGGACCGCGCTCGACTTCCGTTCGTCGCGCTCCTCATCGGCGTTCGCGGGAACTCAGAGCTGGAGCGTCGAGCGCTGGACGAACGGCGCCGCTACGACCGCGAGCTCGCCGCGCTCCTCGAACGGGGCCAGGCCGGTGGCGCGATTCGCGTCGACGTCCCGGCCGACGTGCTCGCACGACTGTGCTTCGGCACGATCAACTCACTGCACAGCTGGGTCCGCCCGGACCATCCCGACGTCGTGTCGATCCGCGCCGCCGCAACGGCGTACGTCCTGGCCGGGATCACCGCCACACGCTGAGGAGACGTGCACGCATCGGGTCGGTCGAAGCTCCCAGCCCGCGTCGCGACGTCGCAGCCCGTCGATGTCGAGAGCGCTGTGTCTCCGGGCCGAAGCCGCCCGCGAGATCACGGAGAGCGGATGACGGTGTGATCTGTCAAGACATCCCGGACTGATGTGTCGGGTCATCCCGGACACTCGGCGGGGTGTCCAAGGCCCGGCTGGTGATCACGGCGGTGGTGTTCGAGAAGCGGCCGGTGCGGGAGGTCTGTGCGGACTACTCGGTCTCCCGGTCGTGGGCGTACGAGCTCGTGGCCCGCTACCGCACCGAGGGTGATGCTGCGTTCGAGCCACGCTCGAGGCGGCCGAAAACGTCACCGACGAAGACCTCCGATGAGGTAGTCGCGTTGATCGTGGCGACCCGCCGACGTCTGGTCGACGAGGGGCTGGACGCTGGGATGGGAACGATTCGTTGGCATCTCGAGCATCACCATCAGGTCTCGGTCTCGGAGTCCACGATCCACCGCACCCTCGTCACCGCTGGGCTCGTCGTGCCGGCACCCCGGAAGCGACCAAAGAACAGCTACGTGCGGTTCCAGGCCGAGCAACCCAACGAATGCTGGCAAGCCGACATGACCCACGTACGACTCGCCGACGGCACCGACGTCGAGGTCCTCACCTGGCTCGACGACCACTCCCGCTCCGCCCTGTCCGTCACAGCGCATGTTCGAGTGACGACTCCGGTGGTGGTCGACACGTTCACCCACACCATCGCTGAGCAGGGGATTCCAGCGTCGACGTTGACCGACAACGGCCTCTACTTCACCACCCGCTTCGCTGGCGGCGGCACCGGCGGCCGCAACGCCTTCGAGACACTGCTCGTGCGGCTCGGCGTCACCCAGAAGAACAGCCGCCCGAACCATCCGACCACCTGCGGCAAGGTCGAACGGTTCCAACAGACGATGAAGAACTGGCTCCGAGCCCAACCAGCGCCCACCGACATCGACGAACTCCAACAACTCCTCGACCGATTCGTGGACCACTACAACCACCGACGACCCCACCGCTCACTGCCGCACCGATCACCACCCGCCGTCGCCTACACCGCTCGCCCGAAAGCCACACCGACCGGACGCAACGACGTCCATCACCGCGTCCGCCGCGACGTCGTCGACCCTGCCGGCAAAGTCACCCTTCGCCACCACGGCCACCTCTACAAGATCGGCATCGGACGACCCTGGGCCCGAACCCCCATCATCATGCTCATCGCCGACCTCAACATCCGTGTCCTCGACGCCGCCACCGGCGAGATCATCCGCACACTCACCCTCGACACCGCCCGCACCTACCAACCCACCGGCCGACCCGTCGGAGCACCCCGAAAACGACCACACCCGAACCCCTAACGGGGGTTCGGGTGTCCGGGATGTCTCGCGACATCACATTGGCGGAACGGGGGGGATTCGAACCCCCGGGCCC
Source organism: Actinomycetota bacterium (assembly GCA_039198505.1). Lineage (GTDB taxonomy): Bacteria > Actinomycetota > Acidimicrobiia > Acidimicrobiales > Ilumatobacteraceae > Ilumatobacter_A. The sequence continues at coordinate 3,032 of JBCCTP010000499.1, forward strand.
GTGAAGGCCGTCCGCTTTCAAGGCGGGTGCATTCGTCCGCTCTGCCACCGTTCCGCCCGCCACGCTACCGAAGCGCCCCGGCGGCACCCCCGACAGG
>JBCCTP010000500.1:0-3059 GCA_039198505.1 Actinomycetota bacterium
AGGTTCGAGCCCGTCGCCGGGTCGAGCCGAGCCGCGGTCGCGGCGGGCCCGTCGATGAGCCACAGGCCGCCTCCGTCGACGACGATCGGCGGGAACGCCGGGAACTCGCGCTCCCACGCGACGGTGCCGCTCAGCGGCTCGACACCCCGAAGGACCCGTTCGTCGGCGATGACGACGAGTCCGTCGACGGTGCCGAGGATCCGACCGAACGCGACGTCGTGACGTGCGACCTCGGTGCCGTCGGCCGAGATGGTGACGAGGTCCGCCTGGAACCCGCCGACCACCGTGGTCTCGCCGAGGCCGACGGGACGCTCGAAGCCCGTGACGCGATCGTCCAGTCCGTCGTCGATCGGCCGATCGACCAGGACGCTGCCGGTCGCCGTGTCGACCACGAGGAGACGGTTCCCACCGTCGACGTCCGGATCGGCTCCGATGACGGTGGCGGTCTCGGCGTGAGCGACGAGCGGGCCACACGGGAGGTCGGTGCTCCAGCGATCGACGCCGGTCACCGGATCGACGGCGGCGAGCCCATCGGAGTCGACTCCGCGACAGACGAAGACCGTGTCGTCGGTGGTCTCCGAGAGGTGTCCGGGTGTTCGCCACGCCTCCGCGCCGGTCGCCGGGTCGACGGCGATGACGTCGCGCCCGTCGTTGCGAATCAGTCGCCCGTCGCTCGCGAGCGGTCTCGCACCGAAGTCGAGCTCGTCGATCGTCACCACGGGATCGGCGTCCACGGACAGAATGTCGATGCTCCGCCACGTCGAGACGACGACGGAGTCTCCGATGACGACGACCTCTCCGGGCGCCCGCGGCGGCGAGTCGAGCATGATCGAACGACAGTCGGTCCGACGGCAGCCGACGAGGTCGCGATCGTCGAGTGGAGCCTCCAGGTCGACCTGGAGAGCGTCAGTCAGGCCGACGCCATCGCATCCGACCGGTTCAGCGAGAACCCAGAGCAGGGGAGTGATGGTGACCGCGGAGTCGGACTCGTCGACCTGCCACCCGTCGAAGTGGTCGCACGACCCGAACAAGATCGACACGGCGAGATGGCGACCGTCAGGGCTGATGCCGTCGAGATCCCAACCCCAGGGGGCGGTGACGAAACCCTCCGGTGCGCCGGCGGGCGCGATGGTCGTCGACGTCGCCACGGCGGATGTCGCGATCGACGTCGCGTCTACGGACGAGGCAGGGACACTGGATCCGATGGCGTCGGTTGTTGCCGGTTCCGACGTCGTCGAGGATGACGTCGTGGTCGGATCTCGCCCGCTGGCCGGCTCGTCGTCGGTCGATCCGCAGGCTGCGAGAAGTCCGGCCGCGAACGCAGCGGCGGCGCATCGTCGGATGCTCATCGGGCTCTGACGTTGACCGATCACGTTCGGTTCCCTGACGTCGCGGTCGCTCAGAGCGGAAGCGGGCGGTGGCGACTCCAGAGGACGTCGCCGGTCTCGGCGTCGAGAGCGACGAGCGCCTGGGTGGTCACGACGTACGCGGCGCCGCCGGCCGCAGCGACGTCGAACGTGGGCGTGAGCCCGACGTCTGCCGTCCAGAGGTCGCCGCCGGTCGCGGCATCGACGCTGGTCACGGTTCCCGCAGGTCCGTCCAGGAGCCACACGCCGCCTCCCTCGACGACGATCGGCGGGAACGTGGGGAACTCGCGCTCCCAAACGATCCCGCCGCTCATGGGATCGACGCCCCGGGCCACGCCGTTGTTGCCGATGATCGCCAGCCCGTCGACCTGACCGAGGATGCGACCCAACCCGACCGGTCCACGACTCAGTTCGGTGCCGTCGGCGGCGAACACGACGAGGGCTGCCTCGCCGCCACTGACGACCGTCGTGTCGCCGACGGCGATGGGCGTCTGGAAGTCGGCGCCGCCGTCACCGGTTCCGTCGCTCACCACCTCGTCCGAGATCACGGCGCCGGTGTCGCTGTCGACGACGACCAGTCGGTGGTTCCGCCCGGTCGGCTCGATCGCAACGAGGGTGACGGAGTCGGTGTGCACGACAGCGTGTGCGCACGGGACGTCGGCGCTCCACTTCACCTCGCCTGTCGTCGCATCTGCGGCGAAGAGACCGTCGGGCCCGGGCCCGGTGCAGAGGTAAACGGTGTCGTCGTCGGTTCCCACGGCAGTGCCGGCTGACCTCCAGATTTCGGTGCCCGTGGCGACGTCGAACACGATCGAGTCCAGGCCGGCGGATCGCAGGAACGCGTCGTCGCCGAGCGGCCACGTCGGACCGATGCCGACCGGGTCGATCGTCGCGACCAACTCGCCGGCCCGATCGAACACCTCGGCTCCGGGCCCTCGGGCGGCGACCACGAGGTCGCCGACGGCCACGACCTCGCCGGCGCCGACATTCGCGTTCCGTGCATCGACAGCGAGGCACTCGTTTCGTCCGCAGCCCAGCAGGTCTCGCTCGCCGAGCGGTCGTTCGAGATCGATCTGGACGAGCTGTTGGCGGCCGACCGAGTCGCACTCGACATCGGTACGGACCGGGCGCCAGACGTATGCCGTCACCTCGACGACCACTTCGGACTCGTCGACCACCCATCGATCGAACTCCCGGCACCCGCCGAAGTCGACCGTTGCGGCGAGGTGTCGTCCGTCCGGTGTGATTCCGCCGAAGTGCCACGGGGACGAGTCGAGGATGCGGCCGTCGGCGTCCGTGGTGGCCGGGGACATCGTGGACGTCGTCGGGATGACGGTCGTGGTGGTCGTGGGCTCGAACTGCGTCGATGTCGGAGCGGCGGCTGGAGGGAGGGCCTCGTCGCCGACCAGGGATTCCGTCGAGCTGGTCTCGGCCGTCGGCGAGGGCGGAGGCGTGTTCGGTGGTTCGCCGCCGGCGTCGGGATCCGAGCTGCACGCCGCAGCAACGAGCGCGACCGACGCGAGCGCCACGCCTGCTCGCCGCGATCTGCGCATGGAGGTCTGACGTCCGCCGGTGGTCATCGGTTCCCGACGGTTGTCGACTCGTCGAGCGGAACCGGAAGCACCGGGAAGATCTCGGTGTCGGAGTCGTAGATCCGCACGACGTCGAGTTCGCCGGTGTCGACGTCGGCGG
>JBCCTP010000501.1:0-3052 GCA_039198505.1 Actinomycetota bacterium
GAAGCGACGTCCGCCCTCGAAACCGCCCCACTCTCGCCCGAGGGTACGGCGTGGCTTCGTGACCTCGCCTCACTGCTCGCGCTTCGAGACCACTAGCAGGCCAACGTGTCGGACGTCTCCGGGGAAACACCACGTCAGGGCCGGGGCTGGGGAAAGGTCATCCTCTTTGGCGAGCACTCGGTGGTGTACGGGCGCTCCGCGATCGCGGCGACCATGGACCGGGGTGTGGTGGCCAGGGCCGAGGACGCCGGCGAACGCGACGTCCTCGCCATCCGGCCCTGGGACGTCCGGATCACCCTGGGGGACGCCACCCATCCGGACTTGGAGCAGGCCTTTTCCGCGGCCCTCGCGGTGACCGGCGCCGGCGCCCCGATCGCTTGCGACGCCTGAACACCTCGGCTGATCGGCGGACACACGTGGGGTCTGACCCGAAGTGTCCGGGTCAGACGTCGAACTGGGCGTCGTCGGGGACGGGGGAGTAACTCGTGAGGTCGATGACGAAGTCGGCACCGTCGAACTTCGCGAGCACACCCGATGCCAATGCGCAGTACGTCTTCACCCCGCCGGTCACGGTGACGTCGACGCACTGTGCGGCCTGTCCGGCGATCGACTCGGTGTACCCCTCGCTGGTCCCGATGCGGGCGTTGGCGTCTCGGCGGAGGCGGCGGGCGTAGTCGGGTCCGTAGAAACCGGGCGTGAGGACGGTGTCGGACACCTGCTGGACGTCGTACGCCGCTTCGCACGTGCCGGTGATGAGATCGCAGGTGCGGCGGCCGCCGTCGTCGTTGATGAACCGGATCTCGCGTTCGCCGCTGCGGACCGTGATGGACTGTCGATCGGGACCGTCGACGACGACCGTCCCCTCCGACAGCACCGGTCCGAAGCGACGCTCGATGTCGAAGCCCGCCGTGAAGCTCGACGCATCGACCCGTTCGAGCAGCTCGAGGACCTCGTCGATCGCAGCGTCGCCCGTGCTGGACGTGGCGGCGACGGCCTCCTCGTCGAAGAACGGGCGCTCGCCGGTGAGGCACCCGGCGAAGATCAGCGCGCTCGCCACGACGGCGAGGATCGAGAACGGACCGGCGGATCGGCTCGCAGCCCGGTCTGCAGGATCGTGCCGCCCGTCGCGCATGCGATCCCCAGGCTAGGGACCGAGGCGCCGTTACCCTTCTCGCCCTGTGATCCGCCTCGACGCCGCCACCGTGCTGTTGCAGTGGGCGGCGGGTGGGATGTTCTTCTGCTGGTTCACCACGCGCCGTCGCGTGGTCGGACTCGGGTACGGCTGGTTGCTCCGGGGGGTCTACGCGTGCTTCGCGGCCGGGGCGTTCGCCGCCGGGCTCGCCCTCGGGTTCGATCCCGTCCGCGACCTCGCATCGCTCGGCGTCGCGATCTCGTGCCTCGTCGTGCTCGGCATCTCCATCGCCCGCAAGAGCGCCGGGGTGAGCGGTCAGCTCGCCGAGCACGAACGACGCAGCGAGCGCGTGGCAGCGATGACCGGCATCGAGCGGAACCGGCCCGAGGCCGATCCCGAGACCGGAGGCGACGGTGCCGCCGCCGACGAAGGCTCGAGAACGGTCCGGGAGTTCCCACCGTGGCTCGACGTGATCCCTGCGATCATCGGTGCGGTCGGACTCGTCGCAGCAGCGGTCGACGCCACGGTCGACGCAGGAGCCGGGGACGTCACCGTCGCGATCCTCCGCACACTCGTCGGGGCTGCCTTCATCGGGGCGATCAGCGACGGGATGCTGCTCGGCCACTGGTACCTCGTCCAGCCGGGTCTGCCGCGCAAGCTGCTCAACGAGATGGTCACCGCGCTCGCCTGGCTCTGGCCCCTCGAAGTGGCGGTCCTGCTGCTGCCGACCGGGATGCTGAGCGTGCTGTCCGGCGACATCGACGACGGGTGGGGCGGACTCCTCGGATGGATGTGGTTGGCCTGTGCGATCACCACGATCGTGCTGGTCCTCGTCACGCGTGCGGCGCTGAAGGAGCGGTACTACTCGGCGGTCATGGCTGCGACGGGACTGCTCTACCTTGCGATCCTCACGGCCTTCGGCACCGACATCGTCGCCCGCGCCGTCCTCGACACGACCTAGCGACCGGTGTCGCATGACGTGCCAGGCACGTCACGCGACAGCCGGTGCGTCGTAGGGTGGTGGCATGCCTCGTCCGGTGTGGAGCGGCACGATCTCGTTCGGCCTCGTCGCGATTCCCGTGAAGCTGTTCCACGCGGTGCGGCGCAAGTCGGTGTCGTTCAACCAGCTCGACGAGCGCGACCTGAACCGAATCCGGTATCGCAAGGTCAATGGTGAGACCGGCGAGGAGGTCACCGAGGACCACATCGTGAAGGGCTACGAGATCTCCAAGGGGCAGTACATCGTGATCGACCCCGACGAGCTCGAACCGTTCATGCCGGCGGCCACCAAGACGGTCGACCTCGAGGAGTTCGTCGATCTCGAGGAGATCGATCCCGTCTACTTCGACACCGCGTACCACCTGGCGCCCGACTCCAATCCGAAGCCGTATGCGTTGTTGGCGCAGGCGATGGAAGCGAGCGGGAAGGTCGGCATCGGCCGCTTCGTGATGCGCAACAAGCAGTACACGGCGGCCATCCGCGCCGAGGAGGGCCGGCTCGTGATGTCGTCGCTGGCGTACGCCGACGAGGTGGTCGACCCGGGAGAGATCGAGGAGCTGGCCGGGCTCGACGACGTCGAGGTCAGCGACAAGGAGGTCGCCATGGCCGAGTCGCTCGTGGCGTCACTGTCGGCCGACTTCCGGCCCGAGAAGTACCACGACGAGTACCGCGAGCAGGTCATGGCTCTCATCCAGATGAAGGCCGACGGCGAGGAGATGGTCGCCCCCGAGACGCCACGCGAGCAGCCGAACGTCGTCGACATCATGGCGGCGCTCGAGGCGTCGGTCGCTGCTGCGAAGGAGTCGCGCGCCAATCATCCGGCCAAGAAGGCGGCCGTGAAGGCGGCCAAGGCCGCGGCGAAGAAGGCCGCGGCGACGTCGTCGAAGAAGAAGTCGGCGTCACGCAAGAAGGCGGCGGCGA
>JBCCTP010000502.1:0-3030 GCA_039198505.1 Actinomycetota bacterium
GACGAGTCCGGTCAGCGTCACCTCGCCCACGCCCCCCGCGCGCACGGCGTACTGCCCACCGATGATCGTCAAGCCGCTCACCTCGACCTCGTCGATGAATCCGCCGAGGCGTCCCGCGCCTGCTTCAGCGTTGAGTTCGAGCGACCGGACGGTGAGGAGATCGGCGCCCGGGCCCGTGATCGTCAGAGATCCGCCCTGGCCGTCGATCGCGATGTCGGGAATCGACGTCAGATCGATCTCACCGCGAACGCTGTCGGCGAACACGATCGTGTCGTCGGAGGGAGTGCTGCGAGCGGCGATGATCGCCGATCGGAGCGAGCCCTCACCGGATGTCGCCGTCGTCGTGACGACCAGCGTCGCCGCCGAGACCGGAGCAGCCGGACCGGCGGCGACCCAGACCAGCAACGGAGCGGCGATCGTCACGAGCAGTGCGACGACCGATCGACGCGTGCGGAGTGGAGCAGCATTCACGGAATCAGGTGTACCAGTCGCTCTGAGTGGTGGGCTCGCTTAGGGTGTGAGATGCGCCGCCAGGTCGACGGCGAGATCGACCGGGGTGCTCGACGTGATGCAGATCGTTCCGGAGCCGGACACGGGCACGAGCAGCTCGTTGGCGACGTTGACACCCGGCTCGAAGTTCAGCGACGAGGTTCCCTCTCCCCCGTCGCAGTCGGTCGCCGACAGGAATCCGGTGGCCGCCGGGCGGATCACCGTGAGGTTCACGATCACACCGGCGACACCCGAGGGGACCGACTCGCTCGAAGTCACGTCGATCTCGACGTCGGTGATCGGCCCGACGGCGACGCGCGTGTCGAGCAGCCGTTCCGGTACGACCGACGTGAGCCCGTCGACCGCGGTTCCCCATCCCGAGACGTCGAGCGTGAAGTGCATCGCCACCGACGCGACGAGACAGAGCCGTCCGCTCGCTCCGAGACCGGCGACGATCTCGTTGCCACGGTTCACGCCGGCGACGACGTTGAGCACCGACGCAGTGGGACGAGGCGCATCGCACGGCCACGCCGTCACGAACCCCGGACCCACCGGCTGTACGGAGGTCACGTAGGCCACGACGGTCGTCGAACCCAGCGGGACCTCGCCCCGCCCGGCGACCTGAACCTCGACCACGTCGCCGGCGCCGACCGGTCCGATTCCGCCGCCGACGTCGTCGACCGTCGAGCCACCGGGACGCGTGTCGAGGAGCCGTCGACCGGGCTCGGTGACCAGGTCGGCGCCGCCGGCGGGCACGAACCCGACGACGTCGGCGACGAACTCCGCAGTGGTGGACGTGAACACGCAGAATGCGACGTCACCGTCGAGATCGACGAAGACCTCGTTCGCCACGTTGGTGCCCGCCGCGTAGTTCACCGACGCGGCGTTCGGCGGCTCGGCGTCACACCGGTGGACGGTGGCGAAACCGGTTCCGATGGGCCGGACGGCGACGAGATTCACCAACACCGCCGCGGCATCGACCGGCACTCGCCCGATCCCGGCCACGGGCACCCGAACGGACCGACCCTCGGTGACACCGCAGCCGCCACCGAGGTCGGACCCGAGGTCGCGACTGTCGAGTACTCGCACCTGGTCGATCGGCACGATGGGCATGTCGGAGATCAGGCCGGGATCGAACTCGATGGCGCCGGGGTCCGCCGCGACTCCAGCGGTACGAGGATTTCCCCGCATGTCGATGCCGCCGACGGCCGGTCCGGCCAGCATGTCGATGACGGGAGAGCCGACCGCCGGTTCGAGCGAGAGACGATCACCGACCGACGTCGGCACCAGCCGCGGATCGGATCCGATCACGTTGCCCTGCGAGAAGGTGTCGTCGGGCTGGAGCCATGCGTCGTCGCTGAGGTAACTCCCCTGGCTGGTGGCCGAGCCGTCGTCGGTGTCGACGACGAGTCCGCCCGGATCGTCCGCGACGATGATCGACGACGCGATCGAGAGCGGCGCGCCGTTACGCATCTGGATCAGCGGCGCGTCGCCCGCCAGGTTGTCGACGATCGTCGAGCCACGGATCTCGGCGCTGCCCTCGACCGCCATCAGGAGGCCGGGCGAGGCCCCGCTCCCGGTGATCACCGAACGAGTCAGGGAGACTTCTGCCTCGACATCGATCGGCCTCCCGACGCCGCTGATCGCCGATGCGTCGATCGTCACGAACCTCGAGTCGCCGACGATGGCCCACTCGCCACCTTCGAGAGTGCTCTGGCTGATCGAGCGAACCGAGCCGTTCGCGCTGCGGATCGCCGTGCGGTTGTCGCGCAGTCGGCTGCCGTGGACCCAGGAGCTGGAGTTGCCGAGCTCGAGCCCGACCACGTTGTCGACGAGGTCCGAGTCGATCACCGAGACCGCAGCGACACGCTCGAACGCTCCGGGCGCCGGGGTGGCGTCGATGCCGCGGACGTTGCCCGCCAGTGTCGTCCGAGCCACGGCGACCGACACGATGAATCCGGCATCGACGTCGATGCCCGCCTCTGCGTTCACGATGCGCGCGTCGCAGACGAACGCTCGCCTGCCCCGCCGCAGGTGGACCCCGACCTCGCCGGAGTTGCCGTCGATGTCGACATCGCGCAACGTGATCGTCTCGTCGAGATCTGCGGAGACCGCGCAGGACCCGCTCTCGATGCTGGCGTGCGCGATCTCCGCCTCGAAGACCGTCCGACCCTGGGCGTCGCCGAGGGCGACCGCGCAGCCGAATCCGGTCGTTCCGGAGATCCGGAGGTCGGCGAGGCGGACCGTCTTCACGCCGGCCGCTCGAAGTGCGTACTCGCCGCCGACCAGCGCGAGCCCGGACACCTCGATCTCCGGATGGATCCCCGAAGTCGGCTCGGCGTTCAGTTCGAACGACCGGACGGTCAGCCGGTCGGCGCCCGGCCCCACGATCCTCAGCGATCCACCGCTGTCGTAGTCGATCGGCGGAACACCGGTCAGGTCGATCTCGCCCTGCACGCCCACGGCGAAGGTGATCGTGTCGGGCGCCGGTGTGGCCGCCGCGGCGCCGATCGCCTCGACGAGGCTCCCGGGGCCGGTCGC
>JBCCTP010000503.1:0-3024 GCA_039198505.1 Actinomycetota bacterium
AGCGCATCGCGTCCTCCAACGTCGAGGCGTTCCGACGACGGTTCTGCCCCGGCGTCGCCGACTCCGACGGCGTGTGGCGGTGGTCCGAGGATCGGCCGGGGGAGTTCTGGCGCGCGATCTGGGACGTCGCAGGCGTCATCGGTGAGCCGGGTCAGCGACTGATCGAAGAAGGTGAGACGTTCCGCGACTGGCGGTTCCTGCCCGACGCGGAGCTCAACGTCGCCGAGAACCTCCTCGCCGATCGACCCGGGTCGGACGCGGTGGCGATCATCGAGACGGGCGAGGGGCGACCCGACCGTTCGATCGAACGCGCCCGACTGCGCTCCGACGTGGCGGCGATCGCGGCGTGGCTGCGGTCGGTGGGCGTGGGCCCGGGCGATCGCGTCGCCGCCTGGATGCCCCACGTGACCGAGACGATCGTGGCGTTCCTGGCCGCGAACTCCGTCGGGGCCGTCTTCACGTCGACGTCGGCCGACTTCGGTCCCGACGGGGTCGTCGACCGGTTCGGACAGACCACCCCCACGGTGCTCGTCGCCGCCGACGGGTACCGCTACGGCGGCAAGGAGTTCGACTGCCTCGCCCGGCTCGGCGACATCGTCGACCGCCTGCCGTCGGTCGAGCACGTCCTGGTGGTCGAATCGCTGGTCGACGAGGTCGACGCGTCCGCGCTCGCCGACATCGACGGGGCTCGTCCGTGGTCGTCCGTGCTGGCCGAACACGGCGGCGCCGAACCCGAGTACCTGCGTCTGCCGACCGACCATCCGCTGTGGATCCTCTACTCGTCGGGGACGACGGGTGTGCCCAAGTGCATCGTCCATCGATCCGGTGGCGGGCTGCTGAAGCTGGCGAGCGAGCATCTGCTGCACTGCGACATCCGCGCCGGCGACCGGGTGTTCTACTTCACGACCTGCGGGTGGATGATGTGGAACTGGCTGGTCGGCGCCATGGGGACCGGCGCCACGATCGTCCTGTACGACGGCAACCCGGCGTCCCCCGGGCCGGACGCGCTCTTCGACCTCGTCGAGCGCCACGGCGTCACGCTGTTCGGTGTGTCGGCCAAGTACATCGACGCGTCCCGCAAGGCAGGTCTCGATCCAGCCACGACTCACGAACTCGGGTCGGTCCGCACGATCTGTTCCACCGGGTCGCCGCTCAGCCCCGAGGGGTTCCAGTGGGTGTACGACTCGATCTCCGCCGACGTGCACCTGCAGTCGATGTCGGGAGGAACCGACCTGTGTGGGTGCCTGGTCGCCGGCGACCCGACGAAGCCGGTGTACTCGGGAGCGATCCAACGCTCGGCCTTCGGCCTCGGCATCGAGGTGTTCGACGACGACGGCCGGCCGGTCGACATCGGCGTCAAGGGCGAGCTCGTGTGCACCACTCCGTTCCCGTCGATGCCGCTGGGTTTCTGGGGCGACGAGGACGACACCAAGTACCGGGCGGCGTACTTCGAGCGCTTCCACGACGTGTGGGCCCACGGCGACTTCGCCTCGTGGACGGCGGAGGGCGGCATCGTGATCCACGGCCGATCGGACGCCACGCTCAACGCGAGCGGCGTCCGGATCGGTACGGCCGAGATCTACCGCGTGGTGGAGCAGTTCGAGGAGGTCGTCGAGGCGATCGCCATCGGACAGGAGTGGGATGACGACACGCGGGTCGTCCTCTTCGTCCGACTCGCCGACGGCGCGACACTCGACGACGAACTCCGCGGCCGCCTCCGATCCGACCTGCGGACGAAGTGCTCGCCCCGCCACGTGCCGGCGATCATCGCCGCAGTGTCCGACATCCCACGGACACGATCGGGCAAGATCGTCGAGATGGCGGTCACCGAGATCATCCACGCCCGACCGGTCAAGAACGTCGAGGCGTTGGCGAACCCCGATGCCCTCGACCTGTTCGTTCCGGCTCTCGAGTCCGAGGTCGGGTGACCGATGGGAGTCAGCGTCAGCGACGAACAGCTCCTCGAGATCGAGCACACGATCCGGCGATGCATCGCCGAGCGCACGTTCGACGGGCTCGACATCAAGGGGTTCGGCGAGATCGGCGTGGCGATCGGGGTGCCGACGGATGCGGCGACCGCGGTCGTGAAACGACTTCCGTCGTCGACCGATCGCCGTTCACTCGAGGACTGGTTCGCGTACGTCGCCCGATACGAGGCCGCCATCGCTCCGCACGTCACGCTCGCCCCGACCGAACAGCGCATCCTCGACACCGGCGACGGGCGGTGGGCGGCGTACCTGGTGCAGCCGTGTTATCCCGCGGAGCAGCTCACCGAGAACATCCTCGCCGCCGAGGAACCCCGGGCCGGTCATCCGCTCGTGGTCGCCGTGCGCGACGCAGCGCTGAGCGCGGTGACCGACGGCGGCCAGGCGATCGATCCGCAGTTCTCGAACTTCGTGTGGCACGACGACGAGCTGACGCTGATCGACACCGGGTCGCCGTTCCTCTATCACCCCGACGGATCACCCGACTACGACATGGGTGCGTACGCCGAGTCGTTGCCGGCGGTCCTCCGTCCCCTCACCCAGAAGCTCGCCGAGAAGGTCGTCACCGACGTGGGCACACCGTCCGGGAACCTGGCCCTGTCGGCGTTGAGCATCGTGCGACTCGACCAAGAGCGATGGCTCGACGACGTCCTCACCACGTTCAACGAACGACTCGACGACCCGATCGACCGCGCCGCCGTGATGGGACGGTTCGACGAGCTGCACGGTGAGATGCAGCGGATCAAGAAGATCACCCGTCTCCAGCGTTTCTGGGTCGAACGGGTCCGACGAGGTCAGTACGAGTTCTTCATCACCGACTCGTTCACCGGCGAGCTGATCTGACGGTTCGTCGGTCAGCCCTCGTCACCCGTCAGCCCAGGTCGTCGAACGAACCGCCTCGTCCTGCTCCGGCAGCGAATCGTGAGGCTCCCTCGAGGGTCTCGCCGCTGCGGATCGTGTCCATGCCGAGCCGGGCCTCCCGCGCGAGTGCGCCACCGAGGTCGTCCCCCCACTGGTGGATCGCCGACTCGCGGTCGCG
>JBCCTP010000504.1:0-2962 GCA_039198505.1 Actinomycetota bacterium
GATCGGCGACCGCGACCGACGCCGCGAGCTCCGCCTCGATGCGACGGCGTTCGAGTTCGATATCATGGCGTCATGTTCACGCAAGTCATCGAGAAGACAGTCGGGTTGTCCGACGATGCTCTCGATGCGCGCATCCGTGAGCTCGAACTCGAACGCCGTCGCATCGAGGCGGAGCTCGCGGCGTCGGTCGCGGTCGCCGATCAGCGACGGTTGTACGGGCGCGACGGGCACCGCTCGGTCAGCGGGTATCTCCGCGCCACGATCAATCGCTCGCGGGTCGACATCGCTCGGCTGCGGAGCGCGGCGGAACTCGTCGCCGACCATCCGGCTCTCGGCGACGCCTGGCTCCACGGTGACGTGTCGCTCGCTCAGGTCTCCGAGATCGCTCGTGGTCGTCGGCGCCCCGGCGTCAACGACCGGTTCGACGAGTTCGTGCCCCTGCTCACCGACCACGCACGTGAGCTCCCGTTCGCCGATCTCCAGCTCTGCGTCGAGCGTGTGGTCAGCCGACTCGATGACGACGGCACCTGCCGTCGCGAAGCCGACGAACGGCGCACGGCTCACCTGGTCGAGATCGACGGAACCCTCGACGGGCGGATCAGTGGCGGAGGCGACCCCACGGTCACCGCCGCGACGTTGACGGTGTTCGACGCCTTCGTCGAGCGGGAGTACCGACTCGATCTCGAGGCGGTACGGCGAAGTGAACCCCACGGATCCGATGGATCCGACGGATCGGGCAGTCGTCCGCCCGGGGTCCACCTGCCCCGCACCGCCGGTCAGCGCCGGTACGACGCGTTCATCGCCATGGCTCGCGCCGCCGGCGCTGCGCTCGATGCGGGCATCCCGTGCGGTGTCGGCGACTGGTCACCCGATCTCCGGATCGACGTGCTGTTCACCGCCGAGCACTTCGCTCAGATGCTGTCCGAGCACGGCCTCGCGCCGGCGGACCTCGATGGTGAACTCCGCGACGCCACCGACCTGCTCGACGATCCTGCGAGCGTGCTCGACCGTCGCTGCGAGACGACGACGGGTATCCAGCTCGACCCGCACGACGTGCTTCGATCAGCTCTCGACGCCACGGTGCGGCGGGTCGTCGTCGACTCCGCCGGTGTGGTCGTCGACCTGGGCCGAACGCAGCGGCTGTTCTCCGGGTCGGCACGGGCCGCCGCCACGCTCCTCATCCGGACGTGTGAGCACGCAGGCTGCGAGATCCCCGGCGACTGGTGCGAGGTCGATCACGCCGACGAGTGGCACGACGATGGTGGGTCGACCGATCAGGCCAACGCCCGCATCCTCTGCCGATGGCACAACCGGTGGAAACACCGCAGCGGCTTCCGGGTGGAACGAGGCGTCGACGGCCGGTCGTGCACCGTCCGTCCCGACGGCACGATCGTTCTCGCCGTCGGCCAACGACCGCCGCCGCAGTCCTCACATCGACGTCGGCGTCGACGGCGGGAACCGGAACCGTTGACCGGCGAGATCATCTGGGCACCGATCTGTGAACGCATCGCGCGATCGTCCGGTGCTGCCTCAGGTGGTCAGTTGGCGAGTCGACGCCGGAGGAGTCCGACGAGGTCGTCGGCCGACAGGCCGGCTGCGGAGGCCGCCTCGACGGCCGCATCGAGTGCATCGACCACCCGTCGCTCGTGACGGGAGGTCGCAGCTGCGACGGCGCCGTCGGTCAAGGTGGTGCCTCGGCGGCCTCGGCTGGCGATTGCGCCGACCTGTTCGAGCTCTCGATAGGCGCGGGCCACCGTGTTCGGAGCGATGCCGAGGTCGCTCGAGAGTTGGCGGATCGGAGCGAGACGGTCGCCGGGGCCGAGATCGCCTCGGGTGATCATTGCGAGGAGCTGCGAGGACAGCTGTTCGTACGGCGGTCGAGGATCGGCGTCGTCGATCGAGAGCAGCATCGCGTCGGGCCCTCAGCCCACCGGCCGGAGAGGCGACGGTCGGCGTGTGAAGGGGCGGTTGCGGGGCAGCGTCGTCACCGTCGCCAGGAATCCCATCGGGCCGCTCAGGCTGACCCAGATCGCGGCGACGGCGATAATCGCGTTCGTCGCACTGTCGTCGGAGCGGTCGGTCCACAGTGGTCGGACCACGACCGACCCGAGGGCGCCGACGATCATCCACGTCGCGCCGAGCACCGTCATCGTCGCAACGACTCGGCTCGCGCGGCGGACGACATGATCCGCTGCGGTCGTGCCGCGTTCGGGCGCCCGCACGATCGCAGCGACGCTCACGACCGCGAGCGCCACGATCGTGACGAGCGCGCTCGCAACGAGGGCGAGATCTGCGTCGGAGATCGACGAGGGGCGACGGACTGCGGCCGAAGCGACGAGGGCGACGACGATCGCCGCGGTCCCGGCACACGGGAGCAACGCCAGAGTGCCCACCGTCGAGCGCACGGTCCGCCGGAGCACGCCGGCGACCGGTCGCTCGGCAGCGGGTCGGACTGCGTCAACGAGTTCAACGGTGATCGAGGCCACCCCGTACCCGACGGCGACGGAGAAGAGCATCACGTTGATCGAGAGGTCGACCAGCCCGATCGTCGAGACCACCACCGACCCGATCACGCCGCAGAGGGCCCCGGCGAGTCGCCAACGCCTCAGCAGCGTGACGCGGTGGCGGAGTCGGTCGACCACTGGGGGCGACAGCGGAATCCGATACATCTCAGCGAGCGCTGCGATCTGGTGGTCGTCGGGTCGACGGAGCGATGTTGTCGCCCACACGACGACGAACAGGCCGGCCACGACGGCGACTGCGAGCTCCATCGGCGGCGATTGTATCAACTGTGTTGATACGTATGTGACGATCGTCTGCGTCAGTCGGTCGAGCGTTCGGCGATGCCGAGGATCGCGTCCGCGATCTGCGGCCAGTAGATCTTGGGCATGTCGTGGCCCATGTGGCCGAGGACCAGGAGATCGGCCCCGGGGACCGCCTCGGCCGTGGCGACGCCGCCCGA
>JBCCTP010000505.1:0-2819 GCA_039198505.1 Actinomycetota bacterium
GTCGCCGGCGACAGCGATCGACCGTTCACGCCACCGGAGGCGAGAAGCCGCCGATAGAACGCGTCGAGGTCGGCTGGCTTCAGCTTCGCAAGCGATTGCGTGCCGAACGCCGGCATCAACGAACGGTCGATGTAGCCCCGAGTCTCTTTGACGGTCTTCGGTGAGAAATCGGGAGCAGCGAACTCGAACCATGCGTCGAGCAACTCGCCGACCGTGGCACGCGTGCGGGACATCGCACCACGCTCGGCTTCGGTGACCATCGCCGCGAGCGCCGACTGAGCCTCACGCTTGCCGCCTCGAACGGACTTCGTGGCGTAGCGCTTCTTCCCGGTGATCGGGTCGCGCCCGAGGTACACCCGCAGTTCCCAGGACGATCCTCGCTGCCTGATGAAGCCTTTCATGCCATTCTCCCGTCGCTGAGATTGGCATCAGATTGGCAGCGAGTCCAGAGAACCAGCAGAGCCACCCCGGAGGGTGGCTCTGACCTGGTGTTTCTTGGCAGCCCGTACGGGATTCGAACCCGTGCCGCCACCTTGAGAGGGTGGTGTCCTAGGCCTCTAGACGAACGGGCCAAGCTGCTGTGTCGCTGCGGGCCACGACGCTATCGCCGTCGCCCGGTTTGTGCCTCGGCGGTTCGCAGGAGCCGTCGAGGTGGCTGGGGTGCAGGGAATCGAACCCCGAATAACAGAACCAGAAACTGTCGTGTTGCCAGTTACACCACACCCCATCGCGTGGTTGCGGCCGATCAGGCTACCGGCGAACTCAGTCGGTCAGGTCGGTGAGTCGTTCGAAGCCGATGATCCGGCCGACGGCCACCCCGGCGGCCTCCTGCAGGTGCCGCTCGACGTTGCGGCCACCCTCGACCACCGAGGTGTCGGTGGACGACACCGACGCGTCGAGGCCCACCTCGTCGGCGATCAACCGACTCCGCAGTGCGTGATACGGGTCGGTCACGATGAGCACCTCGCCGAGGTCGCGCTCGCCGAGGATCTCGGCGACGCCCGACAGGGACTCGAACGAGTTGGTGCCCTCGTCCTCGAGCAGGATCGCCTCCTCGGGCACTCCACGCTCCACGAGGTACGCCGCCGACGCCTCGGCCTCGGTGAACCGGTCCCCCGGCAGGTTGCCGCCCGTGACCACCACGAGCGGTGCGACATCGGTGGGCCACAGCTCGGCGACGTGATCGAGACGAGCGGCGAGCTGCGGCGACGGCGTGCCGTCGTACTGCGCGGCGCCCATGACCACGATGGCATCGACGGGGTCGGTCGAGTCGGCCCGGCCGGTCGACCACACCTGGAGCAGCGAGATCAGGAAGTACAGGAGTCCGGCCACGACGAGCGCGAGCACACCGCGCACGACCCACCGCACCCACGAGCGACCGGACCTCGGCTCGTCGACGACGGCAGTCCCCGCGTCGTCCCGAACCTGACCACCGGGCGGCGTGACCGCATCGGCGACGACGTCCCCGTCCGCCGCACCCGAGTCGGAACCCGACGCCTCGTCGTCGAACCAGAGAGCGTCGAGCGAGACCGGCGTGTCGTCGGAGGTGCAGCCGCCCACACCGCCACCCTCGTGCGGTGCGGTGGGCGCCGGACCCGACGACATCGTCTCAGTCTTGCCGCTCGGAGTGATCGAGGAGTGTCAGGGCGCGGTCGATCCGAGAAAGCGTCGCCTCCCGCCCGAGCACCTCGAGCGACTCGAAGAGCGGCGGACCCACCGATCGGCCGGTGACCGCCACCCGGCAGAAGGCCTGCGCCTTTCCGAGCTTCAACTCCTTGCCCGGCTTCTCCTCGTAACCCGACATGACCCGCTCCATCGTCGACTTGAGGTCGTCGGCCGTCCACGCTCCGTCGGCCAGATCGGAGTACGCCTCGCGCAGTTGACCGAGCAACGGCCCCGCCCACTCGGGTGACGTGGCCTTCCCCCATGACGTGTCGTCGATCTCGGGATCGACGCCGTCGGGCAGGAACAGGAAGTCGACCGACCCCGGCACGTCGGAGAACCGCTCGAGCCGCTCCTGCAGGTGGGGTGCGATCGCGGCGAACCGGTCGCGGTCCCACTCGGCGGGCAACTCGGCCGCCGCCCGAGCGAGGTACTCGTCGGCGGGCATCTCGCGGATGTACGTCTTGTTGAACGCCACCAGCTTCTTCACGTCGAAGAACGCGGGCGACGTGTTGACGTCCTCCAACCGGAAGGCCGCCTCCATCTCGGGCCACCCCATGATCTCGCTGCCGGCCTCCTCGGCACCGGGAGGCGTCCAGCCGAGCGTCATCAGGTAGTTGACCATCGCGTCGGCGAGGATCCCGTCGTCGCGGTACGACTCGAGCGCCACCTGATCGCGCCGCTTCGACAGCTTCTTGCGCTGCTCGTTCACCAGCACCGGCACGTGACCCCAGCGAGGTGTCGAGAGCCCGAGCGCCTCCCACAGCATCTGCTGCTTGGGCGTGTTGGGCAGGTGTTCCTCGGCGCGCACCACGTCGGTGATGCCCATCTCGGCGTCGTCGACAACGTTCGCGAGAAGGAACACGGGCGTGCCGTTGCCGCGCAGCAGGACGAAGTCTTCGATCGTCGAGTTGTCGAAGCGCACCTCGCCACGCACGGCGTCGTCGACGACCGTCTCGCCGTCGGGCACACGGAACCGGAGGACCCGTCCCGGTGCGGGCTCGAGACCCCGATCACGGGAGTACCCGTCGTAGCCCGTGATGCCGAGCTCCTTGGCCCGGGCCTGGACCTCGTCGGGCGACAGGTCGCAGTAGTACGCCGCCCCCGACTCGTACAGCCGGTGTGCCGCGGCGAGGTGGGCGTCGGCATTCGCCGAC
>JBCCTP010000506.1:0-2772 GCA_039198505.1 Actinomycetota bacterium
GGCGAGTTCCGGTGATGGTGCCCCCCCAGGGGCTCGAACCCTGAACCAATGGATTAAAACGTCCACGGCGAGTTCCGGTGATGGTGCCCCCCCAGGGGCTCGAACCCTGAACCAATGGATGAAAACGTCCACGGCGAGTTCCGGTGATGGTGCCCCCCCAGGGGCTCGAACCCTGAACCAATGGATTAAAAGTCCACTGCTCTTCCATTGAGCTAGAGGGGCGAGCCGTGCCGGGTCTCAGCGTAGAGGCTGTGATCGAGACCACCTGCGACGCTCGTCGTCGGCGATCGCCACGACATGCGCTGGTACGGTCCCGCGATGACCGGCACCCAGACCACGTCGACCGGCGTCGAGTTCGTCCGCACGCCCGACGAGCGATTCGTGGGACTCGACGACTTCCCGTACGTACCCCGGTACGTCGACGTCGACGGCCTGCGCATGGCCTACATCGACGAGGGGTCGGCCGACGCTCCGACCCTGCTGCTGCTCCACGGCGAGCCGACGTGGAGCTACCTCTACCGTCGCATGCTCCCACCGCTCCTCGACGCCGGGTTCCGGTGCGTCGCCCCCGACCTCATCGGGTTCGGCCGGTCCGACAAACCGACCGAACGCTCGGCCTACACCTACGCCGGCCACGTCGCCTGGATGACGCAATTCCTCGACGCGATCGAACTCCCCACCGCCACGCTCTTCGCCCAGGACTGGGGCGGGCTCATCGGGCTCCGGGTCGCGGCCGAGAACCCCGATCGCTTCGAGCGGATCGTCATCGGGAACACGGCGCTCCCGATCGGCGAGTCGATGGGCGCGGGCTTCGACTTCTGGCTCGACCTCTCCCAGCAATTCGACTTCACCGACACCGGCACGCTCCTCGGTCAAGCCGTCCAGGCCCGCAAGCTCACCGATGACGAGATGTCCGCGTACTCCGCGCCGTTCCCCGAGGCGGCCGCCACCGCCGGCGCGGTCGAGTTCCCGTGTCTCGTTCCGATCACCCCCGAGCACGGCGGCGTCGACGAGAACCTGTCGGCATGGTCGGCGCTCGAGCAGTGGACCAAGCCGTTCCTCACCCTCTGGTGTCCCGGCGACCAGGTCCTCGGACATCTCGGTCAGGAGTTCATCGATCGCGTGCCCGGCGCAGCCGGACAGCCGCACCAGACGTTCGAACCGGGAGGCCACTTCCTCCAGGACGACCGGGGTGAGGACGTCGCCGCCGCGCTCGTGTCGTGGCTGCGGTGATCGCACCGATGTCGGTCACCGGCACGTCCGTGGGCGGCGACCACGCACAGCGCTCCTCCGTCGGACGGCGATTCGGGCGTAGTCTTGCGCTCCGATGGATGACGAGGGTGAACACGTAGACGGTCGATCGCTGCGCCGGCAGCGGAATCGGGAGGCGGTGATCGACGCCTTCATCGAACTCACGATGGCGGGCGAGCAACAGCCGTCGGTCGACGACATCGCCGAGAAGGCGGGCGTCTCGTATCGCTCGGTGTATCGCTACTTCGAGGATCGGTCCGACATGCAGGCGGCCGCCGCCGATCGCGCGATGGACTGGATCCGGCCGCTCCTTGCGAAGGCGTCGGGCCCCTACAACATCGAGGATCCGCTCGATCACCGCATCGACTCCATCGTCGACGCTCGCGCCGAGGTGTACGCGCAGATCGCCGACGTCATCCGCAGCGCGCTGCTGCGCTCGTCGTCCGAGCCTGCGATCGGCAGCCAGTTCGACGAGGCGCGGCGCATCCTGCGCGACCAGATCAACGCGCGGTTCCACCCGGAGCTCGACATGTTCACCCAGCGCGAACGCGAGCTGCGCCTCACGTCGATGGACATCGCGCTGAGCTTCTCGTCGCTCGACTACATCATCACCGAGCGCAAGCACACCCGCGAGGAGATGGAACGTCTCCTCCGAGCGCAGATCCGCTCGGCGGTCAGCATCCCCGAGCGCGACCTCCCCTGACGCCGCGCCCCGACCTGGGCGGATCCGGACAGTGTCCGCTTCTGGCCCGGGCGCAGGCGGACAGTTCTCCGATCAGGCGGTGAAGGCGTCGGGGGCGAGTTCGGTCTCGCCGGACACGACGGCGTCGACGATCCGACGCGCCACCTGCGACGGCTCGAGGCCGGTCGGCATCGTCGGTGAGACGCCGGCGAGCGGCCGCGTCGCCAGCCCCGTCTCGGTGTGCGGCGGACGGGCGTCGACCACCAGCACCTTCGCCTTGCGCCACTCCTTGCGGAGCGCCACGAGGCCGGCGGCGGCGGCCGCCTTCGACGCGGCGTAGGCGGCCATGCCGGGCATCGGAGTGTCGGCGATCATCCCGCTGATGTTCACGAAGAACCCGCGCGACTCGGTGAGCGGTGACGCGACCCGGCGGGCGATCCAGAACGGCGCCATCGAGTTGGTGAGCATCAGCTCCTCCAGCACGACGTCGTCGGTGTCGGCGACGTCGCCGAACGCCACGATCCCCGCCGCCACGATCACACCGTCGAGCCGAGCGTGGGTCTCGAGTGCGCCGCGCACGATCTCGTCGCCGGCACCGGCGTCGCGGACGTCGACCGTGAGGTCGACCGACGCACCCGGTCCCGCCGTCGTCGGCGGCCCGGAGCGGTTCACGCCGTAGACGGTCGCGCCGCGAGCCGTGAGCTCGGAGGCGATCGCCGAACCGAGTCCACCCGTCACGCCGATCACGGCGACGACGGAGCCATCGAGAGAGCGTTCAGAGGCCATCGGGCGGGACCGTATCCTCGGACCCGAGGACACCGCCCGACCGAGCCCTCGAA
>JBCCTP010000507.1:0-2700 GCA_039198505.1 Actinomycetota bacterium
AGCCGCTGCGTCGATCGCTCGCCGACCGAGTGCCTCGTCGCGCTCGGTCCGCAACCGGTCGATCTCGCCAAGCGCCCACCCGATGGATGCCGCCTCCCGCTCACCCGCCGCACGCATAGTCGCCTCGACCTCGGCACGCGTCACTCGATCCACGCGCCGCCGTCCGAACGGATCCGGCTGCAGATCGGGGTCCGGCCAGTCGAGCTGCTCGAGACGAGTCCGCAGCTCGGTTCCGGCGAGAACCAGTGCATCGGCCGGATGTCGTGCGGTCGGCGTCATCCGGAACAGCGGATGCTCTGCCGTCCACCGATCCGAATCGGACAGGTCCCGGGCCACCCGGACCACGAACTCTGCCGGAGTCCCCGCCGCTCGCCGGGCGCGACCGAGATCTTCGATCAGCCGACGCACATCGTTATCGGAGACGCCGTCGCCCGCGTCGAGTCGAGACCGCAACCGGTCGAGGAGATACCCGTCCATCCGTGCGAGGTTGCTTGCCGCCGTGACGTGGGTGCGAGCAGGTTTCTCGGCGGTCCCCGCCGTCGTACAGTCCCCAGCATGGCCACGAACCACCGGATCACGCTCGCTCAGCGACCCGAGGGCGAGGTGGGGCCCGAGTGCTTCTCCGCCGACGACGTCGAGGCGCCGACGCCCGGTCCCGGCGACGCGCTCGTCGAGGTCGGCTGGCTGTCGATCGACCCGACCATCCGCGGCTGGATGCAGATGGACACGTACCTCCCCGCCATCGGCATCGGTGAACCGATCCGAGCAGGCGGACTCGGCACGGTCGTCGAGTCGAACAATGACGCCCTCCCCGTCGGCTCCACCGTGTTCGGGATGATGGGCTGGCAGCAGTACGCCATCGCCGGGCCCGACGCCCGCATCATCCCCGACGGCATCGAGCCCGAGGCGGCGCTGAGCGTCTTCGGCGTCACCGGTCTCACCGCCTACTTCGGCCTCCTCGACGTGGGTGAGCCGAAGGAGGGTGAGACGGTCCTCGTCTCGGGAGCCGCCGGCGCCACCGGATCGGTCGTAGGCCAGATCGCCAAGATCAAAGGCTGCCGGGTCGTCGGCATCGCCGGCACCGACGAGAAGTGCGCCTGGCTCACCGACGAGCTCGGCTTCGACGCGGCCATCAACTACCGCACCCAGGACGTCTCGGCAGCGATCGGCGAGACCTGCCCGAACGGCGTCGATGTCTTCTTCGACAACGTCGGGGCCGAGATCCTCGAAGCGGCCCTGAACCACCTCTCGCTCCGGGCACGGGTCGTGCTCTGCGGCGCCATCGCCCAGTACAACGACACGACGCCCCGCCCCGGCCCGCCGAACCTCATGAACCTCGTGGTCCAGCGGTCGCGCATGGAGGGCTTCCTCATCCTCGACTACCTGCACCGCGCCGACGAGGCGATCGCCGATCTCGTCACCTGGGTGCTGAACGGCGACCTGAAGTACGCCGTCGACGTCGTCGAGGGCCTCGACAACGCTCCCGAGGCCCTGAACCGCCTGTTCACGGGCGCGAACACGGGCAAGGTGATGGTGAAGCTCTGACGTCAAATGGTTGCCGACTTGACGAAGTCCAGACTCTGACGTACGAAACGCGACTCACTCGTGGCAACCTGTGGCATCGTGAACACCGGTCGCGCGCGTCTGGGGAGCTGGAGCGCTGTGTTTCTGCTGTCGGTGGCCGCCGTCGCCGACCCCCTCTGACCTCACGTCCGGGACCGAGCAGAACTCCGACACCGAGCAGCCGGCCGATGGCGAGGAGCTCCCCGACACCGAGCAGCCGCCCGAGCCGACGCAGTCCGACGAGCCCCGGATCACCTTCTGCGACGAGCGCACCGACGGGTGGACGCCGAGATCGCGCCTGGTCAGCGTCGTCCTCGAGCGGCACATCCATCACGACGGCAACATCATCCCGGCGTTCACGGCCGTCATCGACGACGACGAGGTGAGCTACCCCGGCCTCAACCTCGACACCGAATTCGACGGCGCGACAGGCCGGGAGATCCTCGGCAACAACTGCGTGATGCCGATCGCAGCTGCCGAGCCGCCCCCTCCTCCAGTGAGCCGCTCAGCACCCACCACGACCCTGCCGCCCGAGCCGCCCACGTCGTCGACCGTCCCGGACACGACCACCACCACGACGACCACCACCGTGCCCGACGAGGAGCCGGTCTCGCCCAGCACCACGACGACGCCGACCACCACGACCACGCCGGCGACCACGACGCCACCGGCCACCACCGTCGTCACCACGACGACGATCGTCACGCCCCCGTCGACACCTCCCGTCGACGAGCCGGCCTCGACGCTTCCACCCACGACGGACGCCCCGGACTCCGCGCCGACCACCGCCCCGCCGACGACCGGCGGCTCGACCGGGGCGACCGCTCCCCCGGCGAACTCGCCGTCGCCCGGTGAAGCCCGGTCGTCGCCGCCCGCCTCGGGCTCATCGAGCGGGGGCACCTCCACGTCCGAGGCGCCGCGATCGGTCGTCGAGGAGGCGGCACCCCTGCCCACCATCGTGTTCGGCGGTGGCCGCGACGATGACGACCCGGTCGACGCCGGAGCCGATCTCGCCAGCGGCGGCCCACCGTCCGGCGGAGCCGCGTTCGAGGCGATCGACGACCTCGCCGACGGGGGGCCGACGTCCGAGTTCGACGTGATCGACCCCACCCAGGTCAGCGGCGAGACCCAGTCGTC
>JBCCTP010000508.1:0-2661 GCA_039198505.1 Actinomycetota bacterium
GCACCGCCGAGGCGACCCAGCAGTTCTCCGAGGCGCCACCGATGTGCCTCGACGACGCCATCGAGTACACCGCCCTCATCGAGACGAACGTCGGCAGCATCGAGGTCGATCTCGAGCCCGAGCTGGCGCCGGGCACCGTCAACAGCTTCGTGTTCCTCGCCCGCAACCGGTACTTCGACGACACCGTGTGCCACCGGATCATCCAGGAGTTCGTGGTGCAGTGCGGCGATCCCACCGCCACGGGTACGGGCGGACCGGGCTACTCGACCCTCGACGAACTCCCGGAGGCGGGGCAGTACGAGGTCGGTTCGTTCGCCATGGCCAACAGCGGCCCCGACACCCAGGGCAGCCAGTTCTTCATCATCACCGGCGACCAGGGCGTTGCGCTTCCGCCCGCCTACAGCCTCTTCGGCTCCGTGGGCGACGCCGACCTCGACGTGGTGGCCGAGATGAACGCCCGCGGATCGCTCGACACGAGCGGAACGCCGTCGGAGGAAGTGCGTCTCGTGTCGGTCCGCATCGCGACCGCCTGACGGTCTGCCCCCCCGGGGGGTGGGGGTCAGACCCCCGGAGTGACGAGGGCGGAGCGGAGATCGGCCAGCGTGGCCGATCCGACGCCGATCGACGAGAGGTATCCGACGATCGAACCGTGGCGCGCCCGGAGGTCGTCGAGGATCGTGCGGATGGCGTCGGGATGAGCCGACATCATGTAGGCGGGCATCGTCGACATGCGCTCGACCCAGTCGGGCATCTCGCTGAGAGCCCATTCGCGTTTGCGATCCATCGCTCCCGCCGATGCCGCGAAGTCGGCCGCGATCGTGTCGTCGTCGACGCCGAGACCGCCGAGAATCAGCGCAGCGAGCAGACCGGTCCGGTCCTTTCCGGCGGCGCAATGGAAGACGGCCGGCATCGCGCCCGGTACCGAGAGCACGTGCATCGCATGCGCGAATCGGTCGGGACCCTGATCGATCATCGCCCGGTACGCCCACGTGAGGAAGTCGATGCCGCCCTGCTCGTCGTCGTCGAACTCCGGGACCTCGTCGCGCATCCACGTGGTGTCGATGATCGACAGGTGATGGAAGGCGACCGGCAGCTTCTCGAACGGGAAGCGGCCGTGGTCGGCGAACTCCTGATCGGAGCGCAGATCGACCACGGTCCGGATGCCGAGTGCATCGAGGACGCCGATGTCGTCGTCGGTGACGAACGCGAGCCCGTCGGAGCGGAAGAGCCGACCCCACGCGATCTCGGAGCCGTCGGCCACGACGTACCCGCCGAGGTCGCGGACGTTGTGGGCGGAGTCGAGCGGAACCAACCGATCGCGATGGCCGACGAGAGCGTCGGCGGCGGACGGCGGTGCGACGGACTCGGACGTCGTGGGGGTCGTGACGCTCACCCCGCAAACCGTACGGACCCGAGGCGACGTGTCGGTGAACGAACGGCCAACCGGGGGCCGGTCATCGGTCACCCGTCAGGCGTCGGATGCGGGCTCGGACCCGTGGCCCGCTGCGCGCAGCTCGTCGAGCTGAGGATCGTGTTCGGGACGCGCCACGTGCACGGCCCGGAAGAGGAGATGCACGCCGATGGGGAGTGTGATCACCAGGGCGACGCACGCGAGCACCATCTCGGCGCCTCCTCGCCACCCGACTTCGGGGATCACGCCGATGGCGATCACGAGGAAGGCCACGGGGCTGGCCTTGCCGGCGGCGTGGATCCGGGCGTACGGGGTCTTCAGCTTCATCAGGCCGATCGCCGCCAGCAGGATGATGCCCACGCCGATGACCACGATGACCTGCGACACCGGGTTCACGACGATCCTCCCGGAGCGGCGGTCGGGGGATCCTGGCCAGCGTGGCGCTGCTGTTCGCGGCCCTCGACCTCCATGAATCTCGAGGCCGCCACCGTCGCGGTGAATCCGATGATGGCGATCACGACGATCAGGATCATGTAGCGGGCCGTCCCGCGGTTGGCCGCGTCGATGGCGATCCCGCCCATCAGAGAGATCAGCGCGAGGTCGAGTGCGATGATGCGATCGGCGAGCGTGGGACCGGCAGCGATCCGGTACAGCGAGCCGAGGGCCGCGATCACGAGCATGATGAAGGCGAGCTGGATCACGAGGTCACCTCCGACTCGGACGCCGCCACGACGGGGGCGCTGGGACCGTGAGGGAACGCCTCACACGCCAACTCGGCGATCCGGACGACGTGCTCGACGGTGGCGTCGCGCCGGTCGGCGTGCAGGACGTGGAGGTACACGACGACGTGCTGATCGGACACGTCGGCGGCGACCACGGCGGTCCCGGGCGTGAGCGTGATCGAACCGAACAGCAGGAGCAGGTGGTGGCGGGCGTCGTCGGGGAGGTGCACCGCGACGATTGCCTCGTCGGTGTAATCGGTGGGCGTCAGCACCTCGCGGACCACCGCTGCGGTCGACACGACGAGGTCGATGCCGACCAGCCATGCGAACGTGGCGAGCGGACGGAACCGGACGGACCCGGCCGACACCGACCCGGCCATGGCGGTGACCACGGCGACCACGGCGCCCGACAGGATGTTGGCGACGGTCACCTCGCCCCACAGACCGCACCACAGCGCGATCAGGAGGACGTAGAGGACGCCGCGACGGACGTTCTTCACGGCTGTCCGGCCTCCTCGTCGCCGGCGC
>JBCCTP010000509.1:0-2641 GCA_039198505.1 Actinomycetota bacterium
GTCGTCGGCCCGAATGGCGTCGGCAAGTCAACCCTCCTGGCGACGGCCGCCGGTGCGATCGACCCCGACGACGGTGTGGTCCGGACCACACCACCGAATGCCACGGTCGGGTGGCTCCGCCAGGAACCCGAGCGCGTCGAGGAGAGCGTTCGCGATGCGATCGCCCGGCGAACGGGCGTCGCCGCCGCGCAGGCCGAGCTCGACGACGCCACCGCGGCCCTGGCGGCCGGCGACGCAGGTGCTGCCGAGCGGTACGACGTCGCGTTGACTCGGTGGCTGGGCCTCGGCGCTGCCGACCTCGATGCCCGGATCGGTGCGGTCTTCGCCGATCTCGGTCTCGGCGCGTCGCTCGTCGAGTCGGCCACGGGCGTGCTGTCCGGAGGGGAGGCGGCGCGAGTCGGCCTGGCCTCGCTGCTGCTGTCGCGCTTCGACGTGCAGTTGCTCGACGAACCGACGAACGACCTCGACGCGCCCGGCCTCGAGATGCTCGAGCGATGGGCGGTGGGACTCGACGCACCGACGCTGTTGGTCAGCCACGATCGCCGGTTTCTCGAGCGGGTGGTGACCGACGTGATCGAGATCGACGAGTTCACGCACGAGATCGCCCTCTACGGAGGTGGTTGGTCGGCCTACGTCGACGAGCGAGAGACGGCGCGGCGGCACGCACAGGAGCGATACGACCGGTACGACACCGAGCGGCGGGCGCTCGCCACCCGAGCACAGCGTCAGCGGGAGTGGGCTCAGCAGGGACAGGCCCGCGTGCGGCGAGCGACGTCGAACGACGAACCCGACAAGTTCATCAAGGCGTATCGCATCGCTCAGACCGAGCAGCTCGCGGCGAAGTCCGCCCAGACGAAGCGAGCGATCGAGCGACTCGAGGAGGTCGACGAGCCGCGCGACGGGTGGGAGCTGCGCCTCGACATCCCCACGGCCGGCCGGAGCGGCGATGTGGTCGCCCGCGTGTCCGGCGGCGTCGTCGACCACGGGCGGTTCCGGCTAGGCCCGATCGACCTGCTGATCGGATGGGGCGAACGGATCGCACTCCTCGGTGATAACGGCACCGGAAAGTCGACGCTGATCGACCTGATCCTGGGCCGCGCGAAGCCCGATGACGGCGCAGCGACCCTCGGGAAGGGGATCGTCGTCGGCGAGATCGAACAGACGCGCCATCAGCTCGACGGTGATCGCCCGCTCCTGCGGGTGCTCGCCGACGAGACCGGATGGCAGGACGTCGACGTCCGGACACTGCTCGCCAAGTTCGGCCTCGTCGCCGACCACGTGACGCGGCCGACGTCGTCGCTGTCGCCCGGAGAGCGCACCCGCGCGGTGCTGGCGCTGCTCATGGCGCGCGGTGCGAATCTGCTGGTGCTCGACGAGCCGACCAACCATCTCGATCTCCCGGCGATCGAACAGCTCGAACAGGCCCTCGACACGTTCGGCGGCACGGTGATCGTCGTGACGCACGACCGGGCGTTCCTCGATGCGCTGCGGGTCACTCGACGGATCCGGTTGGTCGACGGGCGGGTCGCGTCCGACGATCCGGCATGACGAACGGGCGTGAGGCCGGATGGACCGCGACTACCGTCCCGGCGATGAGCGACCCGCTTGTCGACTCCGTCCTCGCTGCGGTCGAGGCGACCGGTGTCGACCACGAGATCTTCCCGTGTGATCCCGAGCTGGCCGACACCGCCCAGTTCTGCGACGCGTACGGCTTTCGGATGGACCAGTCGGCGAACACGATCCTCGTCATCGGCAAGACCGATCCGCCCGTCCATGCTGCGTGCGTGGTGCCCGCCACCACTCGGCTCGACGTCAACAAGACGGTGCGCAAGCGCCTCGGCGTGAAGAAGGCGTCGTTCGCGCCGGGTGAGGTGACCGAGCAACTCACCGGGATGACGATCGGCGGCGTCACGCCGTTCGGACTCCCCGCTGATCTGCCGCTCTGGATCGACGCACGAGTGATGGAGTGCGAGCGGGTCGTGCTGGGCGGAGGGAGTCGCGACCGCAAGGTGCTGGCCCCGCCGACGATCCTGACGGCGATCGGTGGCGAGGTCGTCGAGGACCTCGCAAAGGAGACTCCGCCGGTATGACCACCACGGTCGTCCCCGTGCTTCGTGTCGCCGATGCGTCCGTCTCGGTCGAGTGGTACGCCCAGATCGGGTTCGAGAAGACGTTCGAACACCGCTACGAGCCGCACTTCCCTGCGTACGTCGGGATCCAACGCGAGGGGACCGAGATCCACCTGTCGGAGCACACGGGCGACGCTCCCGGGCTGGCGCTCGTCTACGTGTGGGTCGACGAGGTCGACCCCCTCGCCGCGCACTTCGGCCTCACGCCCGACGAAGTGCCCTGGGCGCGCGACATCGAGGTCACCGATCCCGACGGCAACCGCCTCCGCCTCGCCGAACGCCGCTGAAACAGCACGTTCGGTGCCGGGTCCGTTTCGTGCTGTTTTCGGCACGTCTGGTGCCGGGTCCGTTTCGTGCTGTTTCGGCCGGTCACGGGAACGGTCGGTGCTCCGACGCCGTGGCGCCGCTACTCTCGGCGGCGTGACGCAGGCCCCACAGCGATTTCTGTTCCCCGGCTGACCGCCGGGGACCGAGCCGCTCTCGCGCCGTGTCCTGAGTCAGCCGGGGACCAC
>JBCCTP010000510.1:0-2624 GCA_039198505.1 Actinomycetota bacterium
CCCGATCCCGCCGACGTCGGCGGCCCGGAGCGGTTCACGCCGTACACGGTCGCGCCGCGAGCCGTGAGCTCGGAGGCGAACGCCGAACCGAGTCCACCCGTCACGCCGATCACGGCGACGACGGAGCCGTCGAGGGAGCGTTCAGAGGCCATCGGGCGGGACCGTATCCTCGGACCGGAGGACACCGCCCGACCGAGCCCTCGAACCGGAGACCCCCACGCCGTGACCTCGATCACCGACCGCCCCACCCACCCGACCGACGGCCTCACGAGCCACGACGTCTCCGCCTTCGCCGACGGCGTCGACCCGCTGTCGCCCCAGGCACGAGAGGTGGCGGCCGACATCGACCGCACTCTGCGCTCGACCGGCTTCCTCCTCGTGACCGGACACGGGGTCGAACCCGCCGTGCGATCGGCGTACTTCGACGCGATGCGTGAGTTCTTCGCCCTGCCGCTCGGGGCGAAGGAAGCCATCGCGATCGATCGCAGTGAGTACCACCGCGGGTACGTGGGGATGGAGACCGAGTCGCTCGAGGGAGCGCTCGGCAACGACGACGACGCCATCGGCGAGGCTGCAGCGGCCGATCTCAAGGAGACCCTCGACACGGGCATCGAGTACTCGCTCGATCATCCCGAGGTGGTGGCCGGAACGCCGTTCCACGGCCCCAACCAGTGGCCGGACCTCCCCGGGTTCCGGGACGCGGTCGAGGCGTACCGCAGCGCGGTCACCGCTGCGGCTCGCCGAGTGCAGCGTGCGCTCGCGATCGCACTCGACCTCGACCCGGAGTTCTTCCTCGATCAGCCCGGCGAGACCATGTACCACCTCCGCCTCGTGCACTATCCGCCGATGGAGCGCGTCACCCCCGAGCCGGGTCAGCTCGGCTGTGGGGCACACACCGACTACGGAACGGTCACGCTGCTCGCCGACGACGGCGTCGGCGGGCTCCAGGTGCGCCAGCGGTCGGGTGAGTGGATCGACGTCCAGGTTCCCGACGATGCACTCGTCGTCAACCTCGGCGACCTGATGGCGATCTGGACGAACGATCGGTGGGTGTCGAATCCACACCGGGTCGTGAATCCGGCGGGCGTCGATCGATACTCGTCGCCGCTGTTCGTGACGCCCCCGTACCACCTGCGGATCGAGACGCTGCCCACGTGCCTCGAACCGGGCGAGTCGCCGAGGCACGAGCCGCTCGTGTCGGGTCCGTACCTCCAGGGCCGCTTCGACGGCACCCACGCCTACCGCAACGAACTCCTCGACTGATCACGGGTCGAGGAGGAGTCGCGGGCCGGGGCCGCGCACCGCCACCTCGTCGTCGCGGTTGTAGAGCGCACAATTGTCGAGGCTCAGACAGCCACAGCCGATGCAGCCGTCGAGCTTCTCGCGCATCGCTTCGAGGAGCCGGATCCGTTCGTCGATCATCGGCTTCCACGAGGTGGCGAGCTTTCCCCAGTCCGCAGCGGTCGGCGTGCGCGAGTCGGGGAGCGAGTCGAGTGCCTCACGGATCTCCGCCAGGCTCAGACCGACGTGCTGGGCGACCTTGATGAAGCTCACCCGGCGGAGGGCGTCGGGGGCGTAGCGCCGGTGGCCGGCATCGTTGCGGTCCGATCGCACGAGGCCGTGTTCCTCGTAGAAGCGGATCGCCGAGGTAGCCAGTCCGGCGCGAGCGGCGACCTCGCCGATCGTGAGTTGACGAGTCGCCGACGTTCTCCGATTCGGCCTCTTGACTTCAACCATTGTTGAAGTCTTACCGTGCCGGCCATGAACGACACGATCTCCGTCGCACCGACCGTCGTCGCCCACCTGGACGACCTTCCCGAGGGCGGGATGAAGATGGTCAAGGTCGACGGCCATCGCGTGCTGCTGGTGCGGACGAGCGACGGCGTCCACGCGATCGACCACGCCTGCCCGCACGAGGGATACGGCCTGTCGCAGGGCTCGCTCGACGGAGACCTCATCACGTGCCAGTGGCACAACTGGAAGTTCCGGGTGTCGGACGGCGAGTGCGTGGTCGGCGAGGAGGCCGTGCGGGTGCACGACGTCGAGGTCGCCGACGACGGCACGATCAGCGTCGAGCTCGACCGACCATCACCGGAGGAGCTCCGTCCGCAGTTGCTCGCCAGCCTCCGTCGAGGGATCGAGAAGGACTACACGGGACAGGTCGCCCGCGACGTCGTGCGGCTGCTCCAGAACGACGGCGACCCGGGCGAGATGATCTGGCAGGCCGTCGCCCACGGCGCGCCTCGCGGCGAGTTCGGCTGGGGGCACTCGATCGCGTCGGCGACCGACTGCCTCCAGATGCTCGACCTGTACGAGGGCGACCAGCGGGCGTTGCCGATCGTCCAGGGGATCTCCGGGGTCGCCGAGATGATGCGCGATCGACCGGAGCAGCCAGTCGCCGACCCGAGGCGTGACGGCCCGATCGACCTCGAGACCTTCCGCGGCGCCGTCGAGCGCGAGGACCTCGCCGGGGCCCAGTCCCTCGTGCGTGGTGCCATCGACCGGGGCGACGACGCCTCCGAGCTCCATCGATGGTTCGCCGCCGCAGTGAGCGACCATCACCTGTCCTACGGGCACGGCGCGATCTACACCCAGAAGGCGTTCGAGCTGCTCGAGCTGCTCGG
>JBCCTP010000511.1:0-2223 GCA_039198505.1 Actinomycetota bacterium
ATGAACACGCTCTGGTACACGAGGAACCGAGCCGTGCCGATGAACGACGCGATCGACTCGGCGAACGCGCCGAACGCGTCGGCGTCGACCTGCACGCCGAAGGCTCGCGTCCGGCGTGGCGCGCTGAGGTCGAGCTGTCGCTTCACGACGGTGCCTCCGCGACGGATGCCCCGGCGACGGGCGAGTCGGATGACGGGGTGGGCCGCTGACGCTTGCGCCACTCGGTGCCGAGCATGCGGTCGATCACGTCGTCGACCGTGACGGCGCCGAGGAACCGACCGGCCGAGTCGAGCACGGGGAGTGCGAGCAGGTCGTAGCGGGCGAGCTTCTCGGCGACCTGGCGGTCGGGCTCGTCGGGTTCGGTGGTGGGTCCGTCGTCGATGAGCTGGCGCAGCTCCATCGACGGCGGCTCGCGGAGCAGTCGCTGCATGTGCACCACGCCGAGGAACCGACCGGTCGGCGGCGTGAACGGCGCCTGGCTCACGAACACCTGGGTGGCGATCGAGACGACCCAGTCGGGGTTGCGGATCTCGGCGAGTGCCTCGGCCACCGTGGACGTCGGTCCGAGGATGATCACCTCGGGCGACATGAGCCCGCCCGCGGTGCCCTCTTCGTACGACAGCAGCCGTCGCACGATGGCCTCGTCCTCTTCGTCGAGGATCGCCAGCATCCGCTCCTGCTGCGCTGTGTTCATCTGGCCGAGGAGGTCGGTGAGGTCGTCGAACTCCATCTCGTCGAACACACCCTCGAGTCGTTCGCGGTCGAGTGCTTCGACGATGCGGATCTGCTCTTCCTCGGGGAGTTCCTCGAGCACGTCGGCGAGTCGCTCGTCGTCGAGTGCCTCGGCGAGCTGGCGGCGTTGCGCCTCGGGGAGGGCGCGCACGATGGCGGCGACTTCGGAGGCGTGGAAGTCGCGTAGGCGGGCGGCTTCGGCCTCCATCGCGGTCGGTGCGTCGAACAGACCGGGGACGGCGGAGGCGTCCGCGAGTCGGTAGGTCGGACGTCGACCGAGGCCCGACCGCTTCGCGAGCCGCACGGTGTCGATCTCCCACCGACTCCTCCGCCCCTCGTCGTGGAGCTTCAGCCCGATGTCGCTGACGGTCTCGTCGCCGATGCGGCGATCGATGAGCTCCTCGCCGATGAGCACCTCGCCGGGCCGCGATCGGAAGGGGTTGAGGTCGACGTCCCAGCTGCGGAGTCGGACGCCGTCGGCGTCGAGCTGGCCGACTCGATTGGCGCTGACGAAGATCCTCCGCCGCTGGCTGGTGGCCACGAATCCGACGATGCGAGGGGCCTTGGCGGTCTGCGTGCGGCTGGCCGGGCGGCCGGGGACGGCGACGAGGTCCTGGATGCGGCCGATCGCCGCGCCGCCGGCATCGAGCAGCGGGAGGCGCATGACGCGGAAGGCGTAGATGAGGTCTCCCGACACGTCACGCACAGTACCGAGCGCCAGTGTCTCGGAACTTCGCGAGATCCTGAGTCATGTGCACTCAAGAAAGCGGATGGTCACGTTGTCGAAGCGGGAGAAACTCTCTAGCTTGAGTGGCACGTTCGCAGCATCCGCGGCCAGAGTGCCCGGTCGCTGCGGCAGTTCTCTGTCCACCCCTCGTCCACCCCCCGAAACACGTCTCACAAGGAGCACCCACCCATGGCCAAGGCAGTCGGTATCGACCTCGGCACCACCAACTCCGTCGTCTCCGTCCTCGAGGGCGGCGACCCGGTCGTCATCCCCAACTCCGAGGGTGCGCGGACCACGCCGTCGGTCGTCGCCTTCTCCAAGACCGGCGAGGTGCTCGTCGGTGAGGTCGCCAAGCGCCAGGCGATCACCAACCCCGATCGCACGTTCCGCTCCGTCAAGCGCCACATCGGCGAGGACTGGAAGTCCGACGACGTCGACGGCAAGCAGTACACCGCGCAGGAGATCAGCGCTCGCACGCTGATGAAGCTCAAGCGCGACGCCGAGAGCTACCTCGGTGACACGGTCAACCAGGCCGTCATCACGGTGCCGGCGTACTTCGACGACGCCCAGCGCACCGCCACCAAGGAAGCCGGCACGATCGCCGGCCTGAAGGTCGAGCGCATCATCAACGAGCCCACGGCGGCCGCGCTGGCGTACGGGCTCGATAAGAAGTCCAACGAGAAGATCGCTGTGTTTGACTTGGGTGGCGGCACGTTCGATGTGTCGATCCTCGACGTCGGCGACGGCGTGTTCGAGGTCATCGC
>JBCCTP010000512.1:0-2198 GCA_039198505.1 Actinomycetota bacterium
CCCGAAGCCACCCGACTCGCCGTTCTCCATCAGGGCGTCCCACACCTTGGTCGCCTCGTCCCACGGCACGTAGATCTCCCAGCCGGAGTCGCCCACGTACGAGATGCGGAACAGCGTCACGGCCACGTCGTCGCCACCGCACGACAGTGTCACGTCGACGATCGAGCCGTACGGCGATCCGTCGAACGACAGGTCGGCGTCGGTGAGCGTGGCGAGCAGCGCGGGAGCGTTGGGACCCCACAGACCGATCGTGGCGATGTCGCGCGACAGGTCGGTCACCGTGACCGAACCGTCCTTCGGCATGTACGTCTTGCTCCACGACAGGTCGCGTGGACCGTCGAATGCCCCGGTCACGACCCGCACGGTGTCCTCGGCGGTGCGGTGCATCGTGAGGTCGGAGTGGAATCCGCCATCGGGCGTGAGCCACGGCGTGTACGTCGCCTTGCCGACCGGGCCGATCTTGTTGACGCTCAGGTAGTCGGCGAACTCGACGGCGCCGGGTCCGGTGAGCTCGAAGATCTGGAACGCCGACAGGTCGAAGATGCCGCAGTTCTCCCGCATGTTGAGGTGCTCGCCGACCGTGATCGGACTCCACCAGCGGTTGTCCCACTCGACCTCCCGCTCGGCGACGTCGTAGCGCTCGACCAGGTCGGCGTTCGACGTGAACCACTGCGGACGCTCGAACACCCGAGCCTGGAAGAAGAACGCGCCGAGCTTCTCCTCCCGCTCGAAGAACGGCGACACGACGAGGTTGCGGCGCGACGCCCACTGCTCGGCCGGGTGGACGATGCCGTAGGTCTTGTTGAAGTGCTCCGAGGCACGATCCCAGATGTGCTCGTCGGGACGCTCCTCGGGGTAGAAGCGGGTGATGTCGGCGCCGTGCGCGTCGATCACACGCGGGTAGCCGTACGTCATCCACTCGGCGACCACCTGGGCCATGCCGGGCCCTTCCTTCACCCACACTGCGGCGGCCGACCACAGGTTGCGCACCTCGGTCGTCTCGCCGAGGCACGGCATCGCATCGGGGGTGAGCGACAGCAGGCCGTTGATGGCGTACTTGATCTCGGCGTCGCCGAGCATGTCCATCAACTCCATCGCCTGTTCCATCTGCGGATCGAAGTCGTCGGGCGTGAACGGCATCTCGGTCGGGCTGAGCGCCGCCTCCTCGTTCGACGGGATCTCGTCGGGGTGGTGGAGGATCGGACGGTGGGCGTACGAGCCGACCTCCATCGAGCCGGCCGACTGGCGCTCGTAACAGAACGTGTCCATGTCGCGGACGATCGGGTAGCCGATCTCGTTGTTGGTCTCGACGAGCACGTCGATCGGGCCGACGTCGGCCATCTGGTGCACCGCCGGCACGAGCGGGATGGTCGCGCCCGCCATGTTGGCGATGCGGTTCGACCACACGCCGCACGCGACGACGACGTACTCGGCCTCGATGCGGCCCTTGTCGGTGACGACCGCCGTGACCTTCTGGAGGCCGGTGGCGGGCTCGTCCTCGGTCTCGACGTCGAGGACCTCGGTGTTGGCGAAGACCTTCATGCCGGTCTTCTCGATCGCCTCGTTGCGGAAGAGCGTGCCGGTGTCGAGCGAGTCGACCACGCTGACGGTCGGGCAGTAGAAGCCGCCCTTGATCACGGTCTCGTCGAGGAACGGCACGAGTTCCTTCACCTCGGCGGGCGTGAGCAGCTTGGCGTCGACGCCCCACGCCTTGGCGCTGGTCATCCGGCGCTGCAGCTCGTCCATCCGCTCCTGGCTGCGAGCGACCTCGATGCCGCCGCAGTCGACGCTGCGGTCCTGCACCCGGTACTGGTCGGCCGACTGCACGCCGAGCAGCGCCATCTCCTTGTTGTGGTCGACCGGGAAGATGAAGTTGCTCGCATGCCCGGTGGAGCCGCCCGGGTTGGGCAGCGGGCCCTTGTCGAGCAGGACCATGTCGGTCCAGCCGAGCCGGGCGAGGTGCCCGGCCAGGCAGTTGCCGACGATGCCGGCACCGATGATCACGACCTTCGCGGTCGACGGAAACTCGTCACTCATGGTTCACCCCATCACGTTCCGGGTCAGACCCCAGGTGTGACATCACGTTCTGGGTCTGACCCCAGGCGTGATGTCTTGACAGTGGTGATATATCAACACGGTATCAGTGCCGTGTCAACCGTCGCCGGGGCCGAATCGGGAGCTCCCGCATCGCTCGCCGA
>JBCCTP010000513.1:0-2123 GCA_039198505.1 Actinomycetota bacterium
GCACCCGGCTGCTTCGGCTGCACCTTCCAGGTGACGGCGGCCGAGTTCCCCGACCGGGACCACCCGGCGCATGTGGTCGCGGCCGAGCACAAGCGGGCGGCTCTCGAGCGTTTCGAGACACTCGCCCGCGAGGCCGGACTCCGCGATCCGACGACGCTGGCGGCCCACCTGCTCGTGGCGATGGACGGCGCCTGGGCGGCGGCCCGCATGTTCGGCGCCGACAACCATCTGACCGATCTCGGCGACCTGACGCGCACCCTGGTGGACGCACACCGTTGATCTGCGCTAGACAGACCTGTCTGTATACAGCGTTCTCCTGTTGACGACCGGGAGGACGACGGAGAGAGGAGCGTCTCGTGAGAATTGCAGTCCTGGGAACCGGGATGGTCGGGCAGAGCCTCGCCGGCGGCTTCGCCCGCGTCGGCCACGACGTCGTGATCGGCACTCGGGATCCCGGTGCGACGATCGCGCGTCGCGAGCCCGACGCGATGGGTGCGCCGGGCTTCGGGGTCTGGTACGACGATCACAGCGACGTCGGGGTGGTCCGATCGGCCGAGGCGGTCGACGGTGCGGACGTGGTCGTCAACGCGACGAACGGCGTGAACTCGATCGACGCGCTCGACCTCGTCGGCAGCGAGCGGCTCGCCGGGAAGGTGCTGCTCGACGTGGCGAACGCGCTCGACTTCACGACGGCACCGCCGAGCCTCGCGCCCGTCGCGGCCGGGTCGCTCGCGGAGACGATCCAGGAGCGGTTCCCGAGCGCCCGCGTCGTCAAGTCCCTGAACACGATGAACGCGAACGTGATGGTCGAGCCCGGTCTCGTCGGCGACGGCGGGCACACCGTCTTCGTCTGCGGAGACGACGAGGACGCCAAGGCGACGGTGCGGTCGCTGCTCACCCAACTCGGCTGGACCGACGTCCTCGACCTCGGCGATCTGTCGGCCGCCGCGTCGGTCGAGGCGCTCCTCCCGATCTGGCTGCGACTGATGGGCACCCTCGGCACGCCGCTGATCCAGCTCCGGATCGATCGATGACCCCCGGGGCGACACCCTGATGCGGTTCGGCGTCCACCCCGTCACGTTCACGGCCGACCAGCGCGGAGCCTCGATCCCGGACCTGCTCCGCTCGGTCGCCCGGCGTGCCGAGGAGCTCGGCTTCGACTGGTTCGTGCTCTCCGATCACTGGTTCCAGATGGAGATGG
Organism: Actinomycetota bacterium; assembly: GCA_039198505.1. Taxonomy (GTDB): domain Bacteria; phylum Actinomycetota; class Acidimicrobiia; order Acidimicrobiales; family Ilumatobacteraceae; genus Ilumatobacter_A. Next base: position 1,202 of record JBCCTP010000513.1, read on the forward strand.
TCGGCGCGGTCGACGATCCGATGCCGGAGGGGTACACGAGCCTCGGCTTCGTCGCCGGCGCAACGAGCCGGATCGAACTCGGGCTCCTGGTGACCGGCGTGACCTACCGGCACCCGGGCCTGCTGGCCAAGACCGTCGCCACGCTCGATGCGCTGTCCGATGGTCGGGCCCTCCTCGGCGTCGGCGCCGCGTGGTACGAGCGGGAGCACGTCGGCCTCGGGGTGCCGTTTCCGCCGCTCCGGGAGCGCTTCGACCGCCTCGACGAGACGTTGCGCATCTGCCGTCAGATGTGGTCGCCCGAGACCGGTCCGTTCGACGGGACGCACTTCCAGCTCGCTGAGACGATCTGCCGTCCCGGACCGGTTCGTGCGAGCGGGATCCCGATCGTGGTCGGTGGCGGCGGCGAGCGGAGGACGTTGCGGCTGGTCGCCGAACACGGCGACGCGTGCAATCTCATCGCGTCGGGAGTCGACGAGGTCGCTCACAAGCTGAGCGTGCTCGACCGACACTGCGCCGACGTCGGACGTGATCCGACGACGGTGACGAGGACGATGATGGTGCCGTTCGACGTGTTCGATCGCGACCACTCGTTCGACGACGAGCTGAACGCCTACGCCGACCTCGGGATCGACCGCACGATCTTCGTCCCGTACGGCGATCCGCTCGAGTACGTCGAGCGGTGCCACGAGGCGTTCATGTCGGGCTGAAACACCTGCCGCTGCGCCCCACCGCGTCCACCGACTCAGTCGGACTCGGACCCCGACGATCGCCCGGACTCGATGCGCGTGGCGAGGGTGGCGAGGCTCGCATCGAGCGTCTGACGCTGGCGTGCGGTGAGACTCGACATGATGCGCTCCTCGATCTCGACGAGGCCGCGGGCGAGCCGCTCGGCCTCGGCGATGCCCCGCTCGGTGAGGACCAC
>JBCCTP010000514.1:0-2064 GCA_039198505.1 Actinomycetota bacterium
GCCCCACCCCGGCATCACCCCGACCCGTGCGTGGGTGTCGCCGAACTTGGCGTTCTCGCTCGCGACCAGGAAGTCGCAGTTGAGCGCCAGCTCGAAACCACCGGTCACGGCGACCCCGTTGATCGCGCCGATCAGCGGCTTCGTGAGTGCCGGGAACGGTCCGCGCACGCCATCGGAACTGCTCGACCCGTCGGCGCCCGACCCGCCGCCGAGGTTGCCGCCGGTCGATCCGAGCTCCTTCAGGTCGAGCCCGGCGCAGAACGCCGGGTCGGTGCCCGTGAGGATCAGGACGTCGACGTCGTCGTCGTGCTCGGCCTGCTTCATCACGGCGGGAAGCCGGCGCAGCACCTCGCTCGACAGTGCGTTGCGGGCATGTGGACGGTGGAGCGTGATGGTCGCGACGCGGTCGACGACCTCGTAGAGGACGACGTCGTCGGGGGAGGACTCGGACATGCATCGATCGTCGCAGACGACCCGTGCGACACACGGTGTCAGACACCGCCTGTCCGTCGGCCGTACCGTCGGCCTGTCATCGGCGGTCGATGGTCACTCGGTCCGCTCGGCGGCGTCACCGAAGAGCCGGGTCGCCTGCTCGGGCCGGAGTGCCAGGAAGCTTCCCTCGGCCTCGACGAGTGCCGTCTCGGGCGCCGACTCACGGGCGATCGAGCCGGTGATGGCGGCGCGGACTCCGAGCACGTCGACCAGCCGAGCCTGCAGCCGGAGCGGTTCTCCGAGTGGGACGGCCTCGCGGTAGCGGATCGTGAGCCGGCCGGTGACCCCGGGATGGCCCGACGCCGCAGCGGCGTAGCCCATGACCTGGTCGAGGAGCAGTGCGCTGATCCCGCCGTGGGCGTAGGTGAACGGTCCTTCGTAGCGCCAGTCGAGCGTGCACCGCCCGACCGCGGCGCCGTCGACGTACTCGATGTGCACCGGTGGCGCCACCGGGTTGCCCGCCCCGACGATCGGGTTGAACAGCCGCTGGCCTCGCGGCAGGTCATCGACCGACGGTGGCTCGTCGAGTCGGCGCTGGCGTTCGGCGAGGACGTCGGCGAGCGCCCGGACGTCGGCCGCGACCGAGCGGATCACGTCGTCGTCGACCTCGGTCCCGATCGTGTGAGAGGTGATCGCCCGGAGTGCATCGCCCAGCTCGGCGATGGCGTCCCGCCGATCGAGCGTGCTCGGAGACGTCTCGGGAGCCGTGTGGTCGGCGCGCCGGATCCCGGCGAGTGGCCGATCGGGTGCGTTGTCGGGCCGGTGACGGTGGCCGTCCGCTCTGAGGTCGAGGCGATACGTCGCCCCGTCCGCATCACGATCGACGACCTGGAATCCGCATCTCTCCAACACTCGGATCGACGCGGTGTTCTGCAGGTCGACGCCACCGGTCATCGTCGTGATCCGACGGTCGGTTCGAGCCCAACCGACGAGACCGCCGAGTAATTCGCTCGCGGTGCCTCGGCCCCACGCCGACTCGGCCACGAGGTAGCCGATGCGGAGATCGAGCCCGACCCGGTCTCCGACGCCGCCGTCGTCGCCGGGGACGCCCGCGACGATCGCGAGCGCGATCGGCCGGTCGGAGGATCGTTCGACCGCCAGGAGCGTGGGCGATTCGGCATCGCGCTCGGCGATCCAGCGAGCCGCCCGTGCGGCGTCGTATGCGCCGCGCCAGGAGTCGGGGAGCGCCGCCGTCGTCCGCTCGGTGAGCAGATCGGCCACGACGTCCACCAGCGCGAGTCCGGTCGCCGCGGCCCGGTCGTGCCAGGGCCCGACGCTGAGGCGATCGGTCGTGAACTCGATCGTGCCGAGCGAATCCTCCACCGTCGGAGTCTCGTCGGTCAGGCGGGTTCGTGGAAGCGGAGGTCGAGGTCGCCGAGCTTCACGAGGGTCGATGCGATCCAGCCGCCGAGGGCACCGAAGTGGTCGTCGAGCAACGTGCTCGTGCCGTCGGCGACCGTCTCTTCGGCCAGCTCGTACAGACCCTCGTACGTGATCTCGAAGGCGTACTCGGGTGGAGGCACCGGCAGTTCGTCGGGGTCGGGGTGGCCGATCTCGGTCGTGACACCCGCC
>JBCCTP010000515.1:0-1760 GCA_039198505.1 Actinomycetota bacterium
CTCAGCGAGACGTCCGAGCGGCCTCGCAGGTTATCGGTCGGCCAGGGGATCGCGTCCGTCCCAGCTCCCCGACGACCCGTACGGTTCGAAGCGAGCGAACCTCTCCTCGCCGTACCAGCGCCGGTCGCGGGTCTGGCGGATCACCTCCCGGTGGCGTGGCAGGGAGTAGGCGAAGTTCCGGACGGCGGCCGGCGACTCCCACAGGCTGAACGTGGCGAGCCGGCCGACCGGCGCCTCGCCGACGCCGACCACGTCGATCAGGCCGTCGGCGGTGTGCAGTTCGTCGTCGACCTCGCGGGCGGCCCGCCGGAACTCGCGTCCCGCTCGAAGGTGGACGTCGGCGCGGGTGATCACGGCGACGGCTCCGCCACTGTCATGGGCAGGAGTCAGGTCGTCGAACGGATCGTGGCCACGCCACGTGCCGTGGCCGCCGACGCCCCGCAGTCGGACGTGCCACGACTCCTCGGCGGTCGTCCAACGACGGGCGATCGGGTGGTCGGCGAGGAAGCGATCGAGGTGGCCCTCCGACTCCCACACCCCGAACATCGCCGAGCGGGCGAGGTCGGCCGACGGGCCGGTGTCGGAACCGGCGCCCGTTCCGAGGAGCCGCCAGAACCCGAGGCCGTCGACCCGGGCGAGGCGGGGGCGATCGAGTCCGAGCCGAGCGAGAACCCGCAGGGTCTCACGGCGTGGTTCGCGCACGAGGTGGAACGACGCGACCCGAGCCATCAGCCGCCATGCTGTCAGCGATGTCGGACATCACCACGACCGCGCTCGACATCGTCGTCGCCGCTGTCGTCGGGTACCTCGTCGGCTCGATCCCGTGGGCGAACCTCGTCGCCCGCCGACGCGCCGGAGTCGATCTCCGCGACGTCGGCGACCGCAACCCCGGCTTCTGGAACGCCCGCGAGACGTTCGGCCGACTGGCCGCCGTGCCGGTGTTCGTCGGTGACGTGATGAAGGGCGTCGTCGGCGCCGGTGTGGGCGTCTTGCTCGCCGACGACGGCGTGTGGGGCATCGGATACGTCGGAGGCGGAGCGGCGATGGTCGGCCACGCGTTCCCCGTCTTCTCCCGCTTCGTGGGTGGACGGAGCATCCTCACGTTCGTCGGCACGGTGCTGGTGGTGACCCCCGTGGCGACGGCGATCTCGATCGGCGTCCTCCTCGTCGTCTTCGTCGCGACCCGGTCGTTCGCCTGGGGCGCCCGGGTCGGGATGGTCGTCCTCCCGTTCGTCCAGATCGTCGTCGAGGGTCCGTATCGAACGGCGGCGACCGGGGTGCTGATGACGTTCATCGGGGTCCGGTTCGGGCAGGCGGCACTCGCCGACCGTCGACGCGAGCAGCAAACGGCAGCAACCGCCGGCGGCGGTCAGCCGTAGTCGCGGCCGCGCCAGGTCTGTCGGCCGCGGCGGCGGATCCCGTCGGCCAATGCGATGGTCGCCGGAACGTCGGCGAGTGGGCTCGCCCAGTACCCGCTGTCGGCTCGGTCGAACGCCGACCGCGTTCCCGCCAGGGTGCCGAGACGGAGCGCGACGCCGACGAGGTCGATCGCGTCGGCTCGGCCGAGGAGCAGGCGACTGAGCGGCGCCGCCTGGACGAGCGCGACGAGTGCGAGACCCACGAGCTGGCGGGTGAGCGGCTCCACGCCCGGCAGCGCCAACGATCGACGCCAGCCGGTCCACGTGTCGGTCAGCGACTCGAACATCCGCACTCGCAGCAGGTCGCTCCCGTCGAGGAACGCGACGCGCCGGCCGTTCTCC
>JBCCTP010000516.1:0-1533 GCA_039198505.1 Actinomycetota bacterium
CGTGCCGTGATTCGGCAGTGGGCCACTTCGTCTTGAGGAGATCTTCACACGACTGGCGGTCGGCGAGGGCGCGCTCAGCCCGCTCGTCGGGAAGCACCGACCGCGCTCGGGGTCTCCTGGGTCACGCCGCCGAGGGCGGCTCGGTTCGTCGTCGGGCCTCCCGCTCGGCGAGAAGGTCAGGAAGGGCGCTGGAATGGTGCGTGCCGTCGGGCAGTGTGACCGTGAGCCGACGATCGACCGGTTCGAGCGACAATCGCCATCGTCCTTCGTGGCACCGATGGTGGTGGTAGCTGCAGAGTGGGATCAGGTTGTCGAGGTCGGTCGGACCGTTGCGTTCGGTCCAGTCGTCGAGGTGGTGGATCTCGCATCGGTCGAAGCTGCACTCACACCCGTCGATGGCGCACGTGCGGTACATCGAGCGGAGCGCTCGTCGCTGGGCTGGAGTGGCGAGTCGTGACGCCCGCCCGACGTCGAGCGGCTGCCCGGCTCCGTCGAGCACGATCGGGATGAGGTGCGCTGTGCAGGAGTGGCGGCGCACCGTGTCGACCGGCAGGGGAGTGCCGTCGACGTACTCGCAGAGCGACTGGTCGTGAAGGCCGTCGACCAGAGTGCGGTGATCGATGTGGATCGAGACCTCGGGTGGCGGAGTCGACACCGCTCGCGCCCCGCAGACGAGGTCGACCAGCGCGTCGGCACCGATCCGGCGTCGGTCGCGAGTGTCGCCCCGCTTCGCCCGGGCGACGATCTCGGCCTCGAGACGGCCCTTCACCTTCTGGTAGTCGTCGGGATGGAGATCGGCGCGGATGAACCCCATGCCGGTCGACTCGTCGATTCCGTGCGACAACGACGCCAGGGTCCGCTGTCGTTCGGAGCGTTCGAGCCCTGCGTCGGCGCCGAGGCGATCGATGACCCGACCGAGATGCCGGGCGAACTGTCCTGGCGTGGATGCGGCGGCGTGCTGGGCGAGCTCGTGCTCGTTCGCGAACAGCTCGGCACGTTGGGACTCGTCCTCGACTCGTCCAGCGGCGTTGGCCAGGGCGTCGACGTGTTCGTCGGAGATGCGTCCTCGGCCGAGTTCGGACTCGAGACTGGGTGCCGAGTCGAGTGTCTCGGCCCGCCGACGCCGCTTGTCCGCGTCTCGCCGACTGCCCTTGGACGATCGGGACAACAGATCGGTCGGATCGATCGCCGCCTCGGACTCGGCGAGGCGTTCTGCCCGGCGGGTGAGCCGAGCTTCGAGCTGGGACGCCCAGCCGCGGACTCGCCGGAGTTCATCGAGCGCTGCTCGCACCTCGGCCTGGCTCGCCGAGCCGGCGTCGAGCGTCTGGAGACGCTGGATCCGATCGACGAGCTTCATCCCGAGATGTTAGCAGCGAAGCGCCGATGAAACAAACACGGAGTCGATGTACTTATGAATTACGAACATACGTTTTCTCCGGTCAGGCTACGTTGGTCGTCGTGGTCGTTTGCCCTTCGTGCGGCTTCGAACTCGCCGACCTGCGTTCGCCCGGTCGTGGCGAGCGCATCTTCGAC